>JAFEBQ010000026.1:17526-199230 GCA_018242585.1 Planctomycetota bacterium | reverse complement strand
CGGTGGATTAACTAGGATTTAGCACGCCCGATTATGTCGCCTGCCACGCCCAGCGAGCAACCCACGCCCAGCCCAGCCGGCTTTCCGACCACGCGTCTGCGTCGGTTGCGGCACAATCCGCTTGTCCGCCGGCTGGTCCAGGAAACGCGGCTGCACCCCAGCGACTTCATCCTGCCGTACTTCATTTGCGACGGCACGAACGTCCGCAAGCCGATCGGCGCGATGCCAGGCGTCTTCCAGTTGTCGCTCGACCAGTTCGAGAACGACGTGCGCTCGGTCGCCGACCTGGGCCTCGGGGGCATTCTGCTATTCGGAGTTCCCGACGCGAAAGACACCTCGGGCCGCGCCGGCTGCAGCGACGACGGGCTGGTCCCCCGCGCGGTCAAGCTGGCCAAGCAAGCCGCCCCCAATCTGCTGGTGGTGACCGATGTCTGCCTGTGCGAGTACATGGAGCACGGCCACTGCGGCGTGGTTGTGAAGACGGGCGGGCGAGCCGACGTCGACAATGATGCCACCTTGGAACTTCTGGCGCGTCAGGCGGTCAGCCACGCCCAGGCTGGCGCCGATATGGTCGCCCCCAGTGCCATGATGGACGGCATGGTCCACGCCATTCGCAGCGGGCTCGACACGGCTGGCTTTGGCCATCTTCCCTTGATGAGCTACGCGGCCAAGTACGCTAGCGCGTTCTATGGCCCGTTCCGCGAAGCGGCCCAAAGCGCGCCACAATTCGGTGACCGCCGCAGTTACCAGATGGACTACGCCGGCCGCCCCGGCGAAGCGCTGCGCGAGATTGAACTCGACATCGCCGAAGGGGCTGACATCATCATGGTCAAGCCGGCGCTCGCTTATTTGGATGTCATCAAGGAAGCCTCCACGCGCTGGCCCGGCTTGCCATTGGCGGCGTACAACGTGTCGGGCGAGTACAGCATGGTCAAAGCCGCCGCCGCCCAGGGCTGGATCGACGAACGCGCCGTGGTGCTCGAATCGCTGACCGCCATTCGCCGCGCCGGCGCGAACATCATCATCAGCTATTGGGCCCAGGACGTCGCGCGCTGGCTCGCCTCGCCGGCGACCTGATACTGGCCCCGCGCTCAAAATCATCACACTCTTATCCAGGGACGACCCATGACACGCCAGCGCAGCCACGCCGCCTTTCAGCGCAGCAAGCAACTGATTCCAGGTGGCGTGAACAGCCCGGCCCGGGCCTTTGGCGCCGTTGGCGGCGAGCCGATCTTCTTTGCCCGCGGCGAGGGGGCCTGGCTCTACGATTTGGACGGCAACAAGTACCTCGACTACATCGGCTCGTGGGGGCCGATGATCCTCGGTCACGCCCATCCGCTGGTGAACGAAGCGCTCGAAAAGACCTTGCGCCGCGGTACCAGCTTTGGCGCGCCGACCGAGGCCGAAAGCGAGTTGGCCGAGTTGATTATCGTGGCCGTCCCGTCGATCCAGAAAGTTCGGCTTGTCAACTCGGGGACCGAGGCGACGATGAGCGCCATCCGCCTGGCTCGCGGGTTCACCGGCCGGGACGTGATCGTCAAATTCGCCGGCAACTACCACGGCCACGTCGACAGCCTGCTCGTCGCGGCGGGAAGTTCGGCGGCGACGCTTGCCGTTCCGAATTCGCCGGGCATCACGGCCGGCACCGCGGCCGATACGCTGGTGCTTCAATACAACGACACGGCCGGCGTGCATCGCGCCTTTGCCGAGCATGGCAAGCGGATTGCCGGCGTCATCGTCGAACCGATCGTCGGTAACATGGGCTGCGTCGTGCCGACGGTCGAGTTCATGCAGGCGCTGCGCATCGAGACGTCGAAGCACGGCGCGCTGTTGATCTTTGACGAAGTGATGACTGGCTTCCGTGTGGCCTATGGCGGCGCCCAGTCGATTCTGCGGATCGAGCCCGACTTGACCACGCTGGGTAAGATTGTCGGCGGCGGACTGCCGGTCGGCGCGTACGGCGGCCGGGCCGACATCATGGACCACGTGCTGCCGGCGGGCAAAGTCTTTCAGGCCGGCACGCTGTCAGGCAATCCGCTGGCCACGGCCGCGGGCATTGCCACGCTCAAAGAGCTGCGCGACGCGCCGCCGTACGAACACCTGGCACGTCTGGCCGCTCGGCTCTGCTCGGGCCTGGAAGAAGAAGCACAAAACGCCGGCGTCACCCATTGCCTGGCCGGCATGGGAAGCATGCTGACGCTGTTCTTCAACCCGGGACCGGTCACTGACTGGCCCTCGGCGAGCCGCAGCGACACCGCTAGCTATGCGAAGTACTTCTGGGGAATGATCGAGCGGGGCGTTTATCTGCCGTGCAGCCAGTACGAAGCGCTGTTCATCTCGGCCGCTCACACCGAAGACGACATCGACCGCACCGTCGACGCCGCCGCGGAAGTGTTCAAGACGCTGTAAGCCCTGAGTGACTTTAACCGTCGCGCTTTTCTTCGGCGGCGCTGCGGCGTAAATAGTTCGGCGTCAGTTGCCAGGGATCGTCGAACTCGCCGCGGGCAGCACGCCCAGCGGCAAGCAATCCAACCGTGGCCGCACGCGGTTCCCACGCCACTTCGGGCGCAACCACGACGCCAGTTGGCAGCCGTTCACGCAACTTGGCCAGCGGCGCGCCGACGACCACGTCACCTACCTGCAACCCTGCCAGCCAGGGCTCGACATGCACGATCGCGGCCGGTTGCTCGGCCACTAGCGCCCCCCCTTCGCCCATCAAGAACGTGCAGGCGAACAGCTCCCCGCGCTGGGCGTCCATCACCGCCGCCACGCGACCGGCGCAAGCCCCAGCTTGAGCGGCCAGGCATTCAAGCGTCGACACCCCCACCAGCCGGCAGCCGGTCGCAAAAGCGAACGTCTTGGCCGCCGTCACGCCAATGCGCAAACCCGTGAACGACCCCGGCCCGGCGGTCACGGCGATCAGGTCGACCATCACCGGCTGCCAGGCCACCTGGGCCAGCAAGTCGCGCAGCGCCGGGTGAAGCATCTGCCCGCTCCGCGTGCCGGCCGGCAACGCGACCTCGGACAGCAAGCGTTCCCCTTCCAGGGCCGCCACGCTGCCGCCGGTACCACTGGTTTCGAGGGCCAGAATTCGCATGGCTTCCTTGGTGGCGTCGGGCTGCGCAAGGCCCGGACTTACGTCGTGGAAAAGTCGTGATTTCAGGGCCATGCACGCGCCGCCAGCCGGCGCGTAACCGATTGACAGGCAAGCACTAACATTCGCGCGCTGCGTCGACCGCCCCCTTGACCCCCGGCGGCTGCAATCCTAGACTGCCCGATACCCGTTGGATAGCCCTGGGATCTTGCTCCCACAAGGGCGGCGAGGTGCCCTTTGAAGGTGCGGTGTGAAACGAGCGATCATCAGCGACATCCATAGCAACCTCGAGGCCTTCGAGGCGGTTCTGGCTGACATCCGCGCCAACGAAATCACCGAAATCTACTGCCTGGGCGACGTGGTGGGCTACGGGCCCAACCCGCGGGAATGCATCGACCTGGCCATGAATTGCAACATTTGCATCCTGGGCAACCATGACCAGGGGGCGTTGTTCGATCCCGAAGGCTTCAACGCCGGCGCCGAGCGGGCCATCTTTTGGACCCGCGAGCAGTTAGAAAACACCACGGGCGATCCGGCCGACCGACTAAGGCGGCGCAATTTTCTGCAAGAGCTGCCGCGCCACCGCCGCGAGAACGGCTTGTTGTACGTCCACGGCTCGGCGCGCAACCCGCTGAATGAATATGTGTTTCCCGAGGACATTTACAATCCTCGCAAGATGGAGAAAATTTTCTCGCTGGTCGAGCGCGTGGTCTTCCAAGGCCACACCCACGTTCCCGGCGTATTCACTTCCGATCTGACGTTCGCCACGCCCGATGAGCTGAATTACACCTATCGCTTTGGCACGCATAAAGCGATGGTCAACGTGGGCTCGGTCGGCCAGCCGCGCGACGGCAACGCGAAAGCCTGTTATGTGATTCTCGAAGACGATCTCTTGCGCTATCGGCGGATCGAATATCCGTTCGAGGTAACCGCCAAGAAGATCTACGACACGCCCGAGTTGGATAACTTTCTGGGCGACCGCTTGCGGGAAGGACGGTGAGCGGCGTCGAAGTGTCGGGCAATTGAGCGGTCGATTGCAGAACCGTTCGCGGACCAGTACCCACCCGATGCTTCCACGAGATTTTCCTGTCTGGCCGCGGCCGCCCCACTGGGCGATAGCGCGGTTCGGCAAGTTCTGACCGATGGTCCCAGTTTGGGATCGCGACCGGTCGGTTTACTGACATTGGCCCCAGGTTCGTAAGCAGCGTACATGGCACAACCTTCACAGCAACCACGCTATCGCACATTCTTTGCCCTGGTCGTGATCCTGTTCTTGGTGAACATGGTGGTCACGCGCTATTTCTTCCCGCAACCGCCCGCCAAGCCTGTGGCCAAGAAAGAGCGCGATGTACTGGCCGAGGCCAAGGAAAAGCTCGAGAACGACAAACCTGCCGCCAAGGACGACAAGGATCAGAGCGCGGAACCCGACAAGAACAAGCCGGCGCGCGAAGTCCCCAAGGTCGCGCCCCAGTGGTACACCCTGGGCTCGGTCGACCACGCCAGCCCGTTCCGGATGCTGGTGACGTTCAACAATCAAGGAGGGGCGATCGAGCGCGTCGAGTTGAACGGCCCGCGCTATCACGAATCGACCTGGGACGACCTGTACGCGCCGCACGGTCGCGAAGACCTGAGCGGCTACATGGGACACCTGGCGCTGACCGTCGATGAGCAGAAGCGCGGCCTGGTGGTGAACGCCGTCGGCGACGGCACCCCGGCGGCGCGCGCAGGCATTAAGGTCGGCGACATCCTTGCGGCCGTCAACGACAAGCCGATTCGCTCGCCGGCCGACTTGGACGAGATCATGCACCACACGCGGATGCGGCACAAAATCGCCGTAACGCTGGACGGCAAGGCGGATAAGGTTGAAATCACGCTCGGCCCGCGCCCGATGCAGGTCATTCGCCCCGAGGGGACCGATCCACTGTCGTACCTGTTGACCATGCAGGAGATCGACCGGCGCACGATTGATGCCGGCAAACTCAAGGATTTGGCCGAACAGATGCGGACCCAGCCTTGGGAGGCACGTTTAGATCCGCAGAACGACACGATCGAGTTCAATTGGCCGCTGGTCGAATACGACCTGGACGTGATCAAGCGCTATCGACTCGTCAAAGCGGCCGACGCCGACAAGGATAATCTCGACGCCGCGGTTTACCACCTTGAATTCTACATTGGTTTCAGAAATCTCGGCGACCAGCCTCGCGAGGTGGCTTTTCGGCTGGATGGTCCTAGCGGGCTGCCAGCTGAAGGCTCGTGGTATTCGTCCAAGATCAGCACCGGTAGCGGCGGTCTGCGCGACGTGACTATGGGCACGCGCGACGGCAAGGCAGTGACGACGACCTTCGCGTCGACCGTAACCGTAGCCGGCGATGAAAAGCTGCCGGAATGGGATGGAAAGGACTTGGCTTTTGCGGGCGTTGACGCCCACTACTTTGCGTCGGCTTTGATCGTATCGGCTGGGCCGCGTTCCAAATACTGGACCACTGACGAATTGCGCAAGGATCCCAAGGAGCTTGATGAGCTGCGCGCCCGGGGCGAAGCCAGCAACTACATCTTCGATCGCGTAATCCCACTCCGCGCTGGCCCAGTACCCCTCGATCCGAAACGCAAGTCGCTCACCAATGTAACGTGTCGACTGCAGAGCTTCCCTTTCAAAGTGCTTCCGAGAGGTGAAGACGGCAAAGCAAGTGAAGTCGGCTTCGTATTTGGAATCTTTGCTGGTCCGAAGCGGCCTGACCTGTTGGAAAAGTATTCGCTCGACGACCTAGTCGACTACGGCTGGTTTGGCTTTGTCGCCAAGCCCATGTCATGGATTCTGCACAAGTTCTACGAGTTAGTGCGGAACTATGGCCTCGCGATCATCATGCTGACCGTGCTGGTCCGCTCGTGCATGTTTCCGATCAGCCGCAAGCAAGCTCTCAACGCCCAGAAGATGCAGGAATTGCAGCCTGAGATCAAGCGAATCGCCGAGTTGTACAAAAAGGATCTCGAAGCCCGCAACAAGGCCCAGCAAGAGCTGTTCCGCAAGCACAAGTACAACCCGCTGGCGGGCTGCTTGCCGGTCTTCTTGCAGTTGCCGATCTTCATCGGCCTGTACCGGTCGCTGTCGCTCGACGTCGAGTTGCGGCAAGCACCCCTCTTGTCCGAAGCGGTTCGCTGGTGCTCGAACCTGTCGGCGCCGGACATGTTCTGGTTCTGGCAGAACTACCTGCCCGAATATTTCAGCGCCCCGACCGGCTGGCTGGGACCGTACCTGAACGTCCTGCCGCTGGTGACGATCGCGCTGTTCATCGTGCAGCAGAAGATGTTCATGCCGCCCCCCACCGATGAACAGACCGCCATGCAGCAGAAGATCATGAAGTACATGATGGTCTTCATGGGGGTGATGTTCTTCAAAGTAGCCAGCGGGCTGTGCATTTACTTCATCGCGTCCAGCCTGTGGGGGCTGGCCGAGCGGAAGCTGCTGCCCAAGCCGGCCACGCCCGTGGTTGTCGCGCCAACGCGCCCCTCGAACGGCAAGCGCCGCCACGGCCGCGGCTCGTAGTTTATTGTTTTCATAAGCCCAGGGGTTTCACCCCCCTGGGGCCTTTCGGCGCGAAGTGCTCGCGCTAGTTCTGCGGAGTCGTTGCCGTGCTCAACGCCGCCGACGCGCGCTATCAGACCGACGATACGATCGTGGCCATCGGCTCGTCGCACGCCCCGGCGCTGCGTGGCATCGTTCGTGTCTCGGGCCCGCGGGCGGTGGAACTTGTGGCTGCGTCGTTCGTCGCGCACGACGCCGCCGCGTTGACCGCTTTGAGTTCAGCCAGCGTCATCGACGGCCAAGTGCGACTCGAATCGCTCGCGCGCAGCGTCCCTTGCGCCGCCTACGTCTGGCCCGATGCGCGCAGCTATACGCGCCAGCCAATCGTCGAATTGCACCTGATCGGGTCGTCGCCGCTGCTCGAGGCGCTGGTCGAACAGCTTTGCGCCGCGGGCGCTCGCGTGGCCGCGCCGGGCGAGTTCACCTTGCGGGCGTTTCTGGCTGGCCGGCTCGATCTGACGCAGGCCGAGGCGGTGCTCGGGCTGATCGACGCCCAGAACGAGCGCGAGTTCCGCACCGCGCTTCACCAGTTCGCGGCCGGGCTCGGCGGCCGATTGACCAAGCTGCGTGGGGCGCTGCTCAACTTGTTGGCCGAGGTCGAGGCCGGACTCGACTTCGCCGACGAGGAACTTGACCTGATCTCAACCGAGCATCTGCGTGCTCGGTTAAACATGGCGCTCGCACAATTGGCCGCCTTGCGGGCGCAGATGAACACGCGGGAGACGTCAACACGTCTGCCGCGCGTGGCGCTCGTCGGCCCGCCGAACGTCGGTAAAAGCAGCCTGTTCAACGCCCTGGTTACCGGGCGACAGTCGCTCGTCTCGGAAGTCGCCGGCACCACGCGCGATTACCTGCTGGGCCGTGTGCAACTCGACGGCCTCGAAATCGAACTGATTGACACGGCCGGTCTCGACGCGGCGCTGGCCACGACCGAAATCGACCAGACGGCGCAACAGTTCACCGCCGAGCAACGCGACCAGGCCGATCTTACCTTACTTTGCCTTGATGCATCGCGCGATGAAGCCTTGCCAACAGATTCCGCGTCCGAGAAGCAACTGACGGTCTGGACCAAAGCCGATCTCGCACTCAAGTCGCTACCGACCGATCAACTCATCGTAAGTAGTCACACCGGCGCGGGGCTCGACGCGCTCCGAGCGAAGCTGTGCGAAGCGTTAATCGCCGCGCAGCAGTCCGACACCGACGTCGTGGCCTCGACCGCGGCCCGGGCGCGAACCAGCATCGACGCGGCGACCGAAGCCCTGCGTCACGCGCTCGAACAGTCCGCCGATCGAATTGGCGACGACCTGCTGGCCGCTGAATTGCGGCTGGCCCTGGCGGCCCTGGGCGAGGTCGTTGGCGCGGTCTATACCGATGATTTGCTCGACCGCATCTTCAGCCAGTTCTGCATCGGCAAATAGGGGGCCTTTCTGGCCGTTTTTGCCCCTTTTTTCGCGTCCGTTTGCTGGCCCGGCCAAGTGCGGTCAGCTATGGTTGCTGATACCGCGTTTGCCGATTCCGCCACCTGAGCCCGCCGCCATGGTATCGCATCATTCCGTCGGTTCGCCGCGATTCGCTTTGATGTCGCGAATAAATCTGTTTCATTTCGTCGCCGCGTGCGCCGTGGCGCTGTGTTGTGCCGGCGCATTCAGCGCGCAATCGGTCGCCGCTGAACCGGGACTGGAGCCCGCTGCCGGCCTGCAACAGCACACGCCGACGTTGCACGCCCTGCTCGACGCGCGGATCGTCATTGCGCCGGGTCAGGTCATCGAACGCGGCCATCTGATCGTGCGCGACGGCGTGATCGTGGCGGTCGGGCCTGATGTCGCCGTACCGGCCGGCGCTCAGCGCTGGCCGATGCAGGGCAAGACGATCTATGCCGGCCTGATCGATCTGTTCACCGAGCTGCCTGCCGACGCGGGCTCGCCCAGCCCCGCGGCCAGCTATTGGAACCAAAACGTCACGCCCGAGGTCCGCGCCGCATCGGTCTACAAGCCCGATCACTCGACGAACGAGAAGTACCGCAACCAAGGAATCACCGCGCGGCTGATCGCGCCGGCGGCGCGAATCGTCAAGGGAACCAGCACGCTGGTCAGCACCGGCGACGACGACAAACGCTCGCAGTTGAAGCCCGACGTGGCCATGCACTTGAAGCTGACCGTGCAGCGCCGCGCGGCGCCGGATACCTATCCGGGCTCGCCGATGGGGGCGCTGGCCCTGGTGCGGCAAGCCTTCTACGACGCGCGCTGGTACGCCCAGGCGTGGCAGAAGTACGAGCAACCCGGCGTGCCTCGCCCGGAACAAAGCGCCGCGCTCGCCGTGCTGGGCAAGTATCTCGATCGTCAGGGGCGCGTGATCGTCTCGGCCGACGATCTGTTGTACTTCTTCCGCGCCGACCGGTTGGCTCGCGAGTTCGATTTGGATTTGATCGTGCGCGGCAGCGGCGAGGAGTATCAACGACTCGACGAGGTGCGCGCCGCCGGCTGGCCCGTGATCGTCCCGGTCAACTTCCCGCGGCCGCCGAACATGCGGACGCCCGAGGCGGCCCTGTCGACGTCGCTGCAAGGATTGATGCATTGGGATCTGGCCCCCGAAAACCCGGGCCGGCTCGACGCGGCCGGCGTGCCGATTGTCTTGTCGACCCACGGGCTGAAAAGCACCGATCAGTTCCTGGCGAATGTGCGTCGGGCGGTCGAGCGCGGCCTGACGGCCGACGCGGCTTTGGCGGCTCTGACCACGCGGCCGGCGCAACTGGCCGGCGTCGACAACCGGCTGGGGACATTGGACGCCGGCAAGCTGGCGAACCTGATTGTCACCGACGGCGAGTTGTTCGATCGCAAGACCAAGCTGGTCGAAACCTGGGTCGATGGTCAGCGCTACGAAGTATCGCCGACCAGTCAGATCGATCCACGCGGCACGTGGCAATTTCAACTCACACGTCACGACGGCGGCAGCGAAACGATCATCTGCGAATTGGCCGGCTCGCTCGACAAACCGACGGGCACGATCCAGCGCGGCGACAAGAAAATCAAGTGCAAACAAGTGTTGTTCGAAGGGGGACAACTGACGCTGCTGGTCGAAGGAGACGCCGTTGGGCAGAAAGGCTTTGTGCAACTGAGCCTGACCGTCACGGCCCAGCGCGATGGCAACGCGAAGTCCGCGGAATCGGGCGAAACGGCCAAGGCCCTGCGCGGGGAAGGCTCGACCACCTGGCCCAATGGCCACACTACGCCACTGAGCGGCAAGCACGAACCGGCCAAAAAGAAGGACGATAAGCCCGGCGACGACGAGGCCAAGAAGACGGACACGGACAAGAAGGATGAAGAGCCGAAGCGTCCGAAAGCGGCTCTTTACGCCGTGAACTTTCCCCTAGGCGAGTTCGGCTGGGAACAGCCTCCCGCGGCACCGAGTGCCGTCCTGTTCAAGAACGCCACGGTCTGGACCTGCGCCAAGTCGGGCACCACATCCGAGACCGACGTCCTGGTGCGCGACGGCAAGATCGCCGCCGTCGGCCGCGAACTGGCAGCGCCCGAGGGGGCCACGACGATCGATTGCCGCGGCAAGCACCTGACTCCTGGAGTCATCGATTGTCATTCGCACATCGCCACCGATGGGGGCGTGAACGAGATGACCCAGACGATCACGTCCGAGGTCCGGATCGGCGATTTCATCGACCCGAACGACATCAACATCTACCGCCAACTTGGCGGTGGGGTGACCGCGGCGAACATTCTGCACGGCTCGGCTAACACCATCGGTGGCCAGAACCAGGTGATCAAGTTCCGCTGGGGGCTGAATGCCGAGCAGATGAAGATGGCCGAAGCCCCACCGGGCATCAAGTTCGCGCTGGGTGAAAACGTCAAGCAGAGCAATTGGCCGAGCGCCACGCACAAGCGCTACCCGCAAAGCCGGATGGGGGTCGAGCAGTTGCTGCGCGACGCCTTCCGCGAGACGCGCGAGTACCAGGCACGACACCAGGCCGGCCGCGCCGACGCGAACGAGCTGCCGCCACGGCACGACCTGCAATACGAAGCGCTGGCCGAAGTGCTCGCCGGCAAGCGACTGATCCATTGCCACTCGTATCGCCAGGACGAAATTCTGGCCTTCCTCAAAGTCTGCGAAGAGTTCAACGTCCGCGTGGCCACGCTGCAACACGTGCTGGAAGGGTACAAAGTAGCCGACGCCATCGCCCGACACGGGGCCGGCGGGTCGAGCTTCTCGGACTGGTGGGCGTACAAGTTCGAGGTCTACGAGGCGATTCCCTACAACGGCGCGGTGATGCACCAGAGGGGCGTGGTCGTCTCGTTCAATTCCGACGACGCCGAAATGGCGCGTCGCCTGAACGCCGAGGCAGGCAAGGCGATGAAGTATGGGGGTGTCCCGGCCGACGAGGCGCTGAAGTTCGTCACGCTGAACGCGGCCAGGCAGTTGGGCATTGACCGTTGGGTCGGCTCGATCGAGGTCGGCAAGCAAGCGGACCTGGCCCTGTGGAGCGGGCCGCCGATGTCGAGCTTGTCGCGCTGCGAGCAAACCTGGATCGACGGTCGCAAGTATTTCGACCGTGCCGAGGATATCCAGCGTCGCGCCACGGTGGCTGAGCGTCGGGCCGCGCTGATTCAAAGGATTCTGGCATCGGGCGAGCCTTTTGCCGACGGGGATGACAACAAGAAAGATCAATGGCCGCGCGAAGATTTGTTCTGCCACGACCATGATGAAGAGCATGACCATGCCCACTAAGAAGCTTTCCAATTGTTTGAGCCTGTTGGTCGTCGTGACCGCGTTAGCGATGACCGGCGTAGCAATCGCATCCCCCGAGGTGCCCGGCGCGCCGCAAGCGGCGCCGATCGCGCTCGTCGGCGGCACGGTCCACACCATGACCGGCCCGACGCTCGACAACGCCACGGTCCTGTTCGAGCGCGGCAAGATCACCGTCGTCGGTCGCGAACTGCCGATTCCAGCAGGCGCCGTGCGGGTTGACGTGACCGGCAGGCATGTTTACCCGGGATTGATCGATGCCATGACGACGCTGGGGCTGGTCGAGATTCCTTCGGTGCGCGGCTCGGTTGACGACGCCGAGACTGGCGACATCAATCCGAATGTTTGTTCCTGGCAGGCGATCAATCCCGATAGCGAACTGATTCCCGTTACGCGGGCGAATGGCGTGCTGGTCACACACACGTCGCCGGTCGGCGCGCTAATCACCGGCCGCTCGGCCCTGATCCAGCTTGACGGCTGGACCAACGAACAGATGACCGTGCGTAAAGACGTGGCGGTCCATGCCCACTGGCCGCGGATGGCGCCGATCCACACCTGGCGGCTCGAAGAAACCACGGCCGATCAGTTGTCCAATCGGGACAAGACGCTGAAGCGGCTGCGCCAGACGATGCTCGATGCCCGAGCCTACTGGCTCGCCAAGCAAGCGGCCACCGACGGCAAAGCGCCGCAGCCGGCGCACGACGAGCGTTGGGAAGCGCTGATTCCGGTACTGGAACGGAAGCAGCCGGTGATGATCCACGCCGATGAGATTCAACAAATCCAGTCCGCGGTCGCCTGGGCCGCTGAGTTCAACTTGCGCGTGATTCTGTGCGGCGGCTACGATGCTCCGCGCTGCGTCGATCTGCTGAAGAAGCACGACATTCCGGTGGTGGTGACCGGTGTGCATCGCTTGCCCCAGCGGCGGGATGACCCTTACGACACGCCGTTCACTGTGCCGGCTCAGTTGCACCAGGCGGGTGTGAAATACTGCATCGCCGGGCTCGGGCGGATGGGCAATGTTCGCAACCTGCCGTATCATGCCGCGACAGCCGTGGCGTTCGGACTGCCTCGCGACGAAGCCGAGCGTGCGCTGACGCTGTACGCTGCCCAAATTCTGGGCGCGGCCGATCGGCTTGGCTCGCTCGAAGCCGGCAAGGACGCCACCCTGTTCGTAGCCACCGGCGACACCCTGGAAATCGACACGCACGTCACGAGCGCCTACATCCAAGGACGCCAGGTCGATCTGTCCGACCGGCAGCAGAAACTATGGAAGAAGTATCAAGAGAAATATCGCCAGCTCGACGCGGCGAAAAAGGATTAAGCCGCATGCGTCGACTCTCGTTTGCTGAACACGCCATGTGGCAACACACCTTCCGGCTGGTCGCCTTGGCCACGGGCTTTATACTTGGGAATATGAGCAGCGCCCGCGCCGATGACCGAGATCAACAGGTAATCCTGGCCATCCACGGCGGCATCGGCTTGGAGCGTCATGAAATGACGCCCGAACTGAGCAAGGAGTTGCGTGCGGCCCTGCGCGTGGCGATCGAAACCGGCCGCAAAGCCCTGGAAGCCGAGCGCGGCAGCAGCCTGGATGCGGTCGAGGCGGCGATTCGCTCGCTGGAAGATTCGCCACTGTTCAATGCCGGTCGGGGCGCAGTCTTTACTCACGAAGGTCGCAACGAACTCGACGCCTCGATTATGAACGGCCGCACCAAGGCGGCCGGCAGCGTGGCCTCGGTCACGATCATCAAGAATCCGATTACCGCGGCCCGGGCCGTGATGGAGCGCTCGCCGCACGTGATGTTGATTGGTCGCGGCGCCGAAGTCTTCGCCACGCGGCAAGGACTCGACATCGTCGACCCGGGCTACTTCTGGACCGAACAACGCTGGCGCGACATTCAGCGCCGCTGGGAGAAGGAGCGCCAAGAGAAGAAAACTCGCGACCAGCAAGGCGCGGCCGTCGAGCCGGGACACGCCTGGGGAACCGTGGGGGCCGTGGCGCTCGACCGTGGCGGCGACCTGGCGGCCGGAACCTCGACCGGCGGAATGACCAACAAGTTGTTTGGCCGCGTCGGCGACTCGCCGATCATTGGGGCCGGCACCTATGCCGACAACGCGGGCTGCGCGGTCTCGTGTACCGGTCACGGCGAGTTCTTCATTCGCTTCGGCGTGGCCCACGAGATCAACGCCTTGATGAAGTATCGGAACCTGTCGATTGACAAAGCGGCCGGCGAGGTGATTCACCAGCAACTGAAACCGGCCGGTGGCGAGGGGGGCGCGATCGCCTTGGACAAGCATGGAAACTTCGCCGCGTCGTACAACACCGACGGCATGTACCGCGCTTGGCTCACGCGCGACGGGAAGACTCAGGTCAAACTGCACGACGATTGATTTCACCCTCGCCCCTTGCGGGAGAGGGTGGCTTGCGTAGCAAGCCGGGTGAGGGGTCGAGGCTCGCGCGACCTTCAACGCCTTTACCCCCTGCCCCTCCCTGAGAGAGAGGGGTGTTGATTGATGACGATTGAAGCACGAACACGGACGTATGAACTTCTTGACGATCGTCTGGTTTCGCCACGATCTGCGCTTGGCCGACAACCCAGCGCTGGCGGCCGCGCTCGAGCGGCGAGGGCAGATTCTCCCGGTTTTCATCTGGTCGCCCGAGGAAGAGGGACGCTGGACGCCGGGGACCGCTTCGCGCTGGTGGCTGCATCATTCGCTGAGCAGTTTGTCGAAGAACCTGCAGGCATTGCACGCGCCGCTGGTAATTCGCCGTGGACCGGCGCTCGAAGCTCTGAATCAACTAATCGACGAGACTCGCGCCACGGCCGTGGTCTGGAACCGGCGGTACGAGCCGGCCGCGATTGCCCGCGACAAGCAAATCAAACAAGCGTTTCGCGAGCGTGGGATTGACGCCGAGAGTTACAACGGCTCGCTGCTATACGAGCCGTGGGACGTGGCGACCAAGACCGGCCAGCCGTACCAGGTGTTCGCGCCCTTCTGGAAAGCTTGCACCGCGCGCGAAGCGCCGACCGAGCCGCTCGACGCGCCGGAATATTTGCCGGGACTGCGCACGAAAGTGGCGGGTGAGCCGCTTGAATGCCTGGGACTGCTGCCCAAGCTCGACTGGGACGCAGGCATGCGCGAGCATTGGACACCCGGCGAGGCGGGCGCTCACGCGCGCCTGAAACAGTTCACTGACCGCGCTTTAGGTGAGTATCACGAGCTGCGCAATCGGCCCGACCTGGAGGGCTCGTCACAGTTGTCGCCTTACCTCCACTTTGGCGAAATCAGCCCGCGGCAGGTCTGGCATCTGGTCGATCAGTTCCGCCGAGTCCATCGCACGCCCACCGTCCAACAGGCGACCAAAACATTCCTGGCCGAGATCGGCTGGCGCGAGTTCGCCCATCACTTGCTGTACCACTTTCCCCACACGATCAACGCGCCGCTGCGCGAGAAGTTCACCCGGTTCGCTTGGGAGCAGGACGCCACGGGGTTGAAGCACTGGCAGCGCGGGCAGACGGGCTACCCGATTGTCGACGCGGGAATGCGTCAGCTTTGGCAGTGGGGCTGGATGCACAATCGCGTGCGGATGATCGTGGCGTCGTTTCTAGTCAAGGATCTGCTCATCTCGTGGCATGCTGGCGCCGAGTGGTTCTGGGACACGCTGGTCGACGCCGATCTGGCCAACAACACGCTGGGCTGGCAATGGACCGCCGGTTGCGGCGCGGACGCGGCGCCGTTCTTTCGCATCTTCAACCCCGTCTCGCAGGGACAGAAGTTCGACGTCGATGGCGAGTATGTCCGTCGCTGGGTGCCCGAGCTGGCCAGGCTGCCGACCGAGCATATTCACGCACCGTGGGAAGCCCCGGCCGACGTGTTGGCCGCGGCGGGCGTGCGCTTGGGTCAGGATTACCCGCGGCCGCTGGTCGATCACGCCCTGGCCCGCACGCGAGCGCTGGAACGGCTGGCAGCGATCAAGGATGGATGACAAGCTGAATCATTTCTGATGAGGTAGACTTGTCGGGGCCGGCTGGTTCTAAGCTGGCCATTTACGACTCCATCACCACGTGGCGCGCAGTAACCCTTCTCCCGCCGGGAGAAGGTGGCCGATAGGCCGGATGAGGGTCAGCTTTCCACTGTCCAAACCTGTGACGAGTTCACGTGGACCCTCATCCGGTTCGCNNGCTGCGCTCACCACCTTCTCCCCGAGGGAGAAGGGTTATTCGCATGCCATCTTCCGAAGTCAATCAGGCCCAACATGACGACTTGGCCAGGGCGTCCCGGCGCTGGCTTTGGCTTGCGGCGTTGATGTTCGTGGCCACGCGAGCCTATCTCGTCGGCTGGTTTCACCCGGCGGGGAGCGATGCCGACGTCTATTGCCAGACGGCGCTGCTGACCGTCGATGGCGGCCAGGTGGCCTATGCCGACGTGGCGGTGGAATATCCTCCGCTCGCGTACGCGGCGATCGCGCTGCCGCGCTGGCTGGCCCACGAACGATTTCCTCGCTTATCCCAGCCGCTGTTCCAGGAATTGCTGCCCGGCTATCTGCGGGCGTTCCAGCGGGAGATGTTCGCCGCCGACCTGGTGGCGTTCGCTTGCTTTGTCGCCGTGGTGTGGCGGCGCAGGCCGGAACTGGCCGCGGTTGCCACGTGGGGCTATGTGCTCACGATAACGCTCTTGGCCCATGTGTTGTACCAGCGGCTCGATGTTGGCCTGTGGATGTTCGTGGCCGTCTGGGCCTGGGGTGCAACGCGCGCGGAAACCTGTGAAAAGCTTGGTTGGACCTTGCTGGCGACGGCGGCTTTGGGACTTGGCGCCGCCTACAAGGTGTTCCCCGCGTTCATGGCCCCGGCTTTTCTGGTCGCCACATGGCGAGCCTCGGGCCATGCGTCGGCCGGGCGAAAGCTGAATCCCGTCGGCGTGTTTGCCTTGGCGGTGGTGCTGCCGCTGGCCGTGGCGGCGTGGAGTTCCGAGGGGGGCGTCTGGAAGCTGTTTAGCGCGCATGGGGCGCGCGGCTTGCAGATCGAATCGACCTATGCGTCGGCGCTGATGCTGTTGCGCGGCGCGGGCGTGGCGAGCGAAGTCGTCGGCCTGGCGCGCTGGACCGAGTTGCAAAGTACGGCTGCGAACCTGCTGGCCGCCGCCAGTCCCTGGATCACCGGGGCGTTAATCATGGCGGTCACCGGCTGGCTGGCCATCTTGAAGCGTTCGATCGACCGACGCGACGGTTATCGCTGGGGGCTCTGGTCACTGGCCGCGGCTGCAGTGACGTGCAAGGTGTTGTCGCCGCAATTCATGGTCTGGGTGTTGCCGACCCTGCTGCTATTGGGGCTCGACGTGCTCGAGCGGCGCGAGTTCTTCGTGCTAGTCGTATTGCTCGTCGTGGCAGCAGCGCTAACCACCGCAGTGTTCCCCTACCACTTCATGCCAGGGTTGGCGGGACTAAGCGATCAGCCGCGGGCGACATTGATTCCGAATCTTGACACATCGCCGGTCGCGTTACTGGCCGCGAGGAATGCGCTCTTGGTCGCGATTACCAGTTGGCTAGGCTGGCGCAGTTACAAAACGTCGCCGATTAACGCCGCTTAAAAAAGCGCTGTTAAGAGTGAATTCGACCACGACGGCACGACGTAGTTTCCAATTTGTCTTACGTCGTGACCGTCGTGCCGTCGTGGTCGATTTTCTCTCTGCCCGGCTGGGCTTGAATGAAGCATACTTTACGGCGCCAGCAGCAGCCGGCCCGGCACTTGCAGATAGTTCTTCACGTCGTTCAAGAACCGCGCCGCCGCGGCTCCGTCAACCACGCGGTGATCATACGAGATCGACAACGGCATCATCAGACGCGGCTTGATCGAATCGTCTTCCATCACCACCGGCAGCTTGCGCGAACGACCGGTGAGCAGGATGCCGACTTGTGGCGGGTTGATGATCGGCGTCGAGTAGACGCCACCGACCGCGCCCAGATTGCTGACCGTGAACGTGCCGCCGATCTGATCGTCGGGCATGAACTTCATGGTGCGGGCCTTCTCGGCCATTTCCTGCAAGGCCAGCCCGATTTGCGGAATGGTCATCCGGTCGACGTTGCGGACCACCGGCACGACCAGCCCCCGCTCGGTGTCGACGGCCACGCCCAAGGCCACGTAGTCCTTGTAGGTCAGCTCGGCCTTCTCCATGTCGAGCGAGGCGTTCATTAGCGGGTGCAGCCGCAGCGCCTGGGCCACGGCCTTCATCACGAACGGCATCATGGTGAGCTTGATGCCCTGCTTGGCGTAGTCGTCCAGGTTCGACTTGCGAATCCGTTCGAGTTCGGTGATGTCGGCTTCGTCAAAGTTGGTGACGTGCGGAATCGAAGTCGACGAATAGACCATGTTCGCCGCGATGGTCTTGCGGATGCGCGTCAGCGGTTGACGAACGATCGTCCCCCAGTTGTCGCTGCTTTCCTCGCCGGCGGGAAGATTTGGCTTGGCGCCGGTCGCCAGGGCTGGCGCGTGCGCCGCGGCGTTGCGAACCGCCGACACGATGTCTTCGCGAGTGATACGGCCGCCCGGGCCGCTGCCTCGGACGCGATTGATATCCACGCCCAGCTCGCGCGCCAGTCGGCGCGTCGAAGGACCGGCGGCCGACGACGCCGAGGCGGTTTCGTACTCGGGTTCGAGGACCGGCTTGCGCGCGGGGCCGCCGTTCGAGGCGGCAGCCGGGGCCGACGCCGGGGCCACCGGGGCAGCAGCCACCGGAGCGGGCGCGGGAGCCGCCTTCGGCGCCGCGGGGACCGGCGCAGGCTTGCTCGCGGCGGCGGGAGCGGCGGGCTTGGCGGCCGGGGCGGATGCCGCGCCAGCCAAGGCTTCGATCGAGATCAGCGTACCGCCGACAGGGACGCTTTGCCCCACTTTGACGTGAACTTTGGTGACCTTGCCCGCGTGCGGGCAGGGAATCTCGACCGTGGCCTTGCCAGTTTCCACTTCGACAATCGGCGTGTTGGCACCGATCTGGTCCCCTTCGCTCACCATGACATTCGTGATGTCGCCGGCTTCGATGTTTTCGCCCAGGGTGGGCAGCTTAAAGTCCACGGCCATCCAACAGTCTCCACTTGCGTCAGCAAAGTTAGATTAAAAGTTAGTGCGCACGCCGTCCGCCTAGGCGCGCATCGGGTCGATCTTGTCAGGGTTAATGTTCAGCGACTTGATCGCTTCGGCCAAGCGCGATTTGGGAAACTTGCTTTGTGTCGCCAATTCGTTGAGCGCCGCCAGCGTGATGCACTCGGCGTCAACCTCGAAGTGGCGCCGCAAGTTCTTGCGCAGGTCGCTGCGTCCCAGGCCGTCGGTCCCCAGCGCGCACAAGCCGCCGGGAATCCACGGCGAAATCTGCTCGGCTACCAGTCGCACGTTGTCACTGCTGGCGATGAAGGGGCCTTCGACGCCTTGGATGATCTGTTCCAGATACGACTGCTTCGGCGGCTCGTTCGGGTGCAGGATGTTCCAGCGTTCGCACTCGTGAGCGGCGCGGCGCAACTCGCTGTAGCTAGTCACGCTCCACACGTCGCTCGACACCTGGAAACGATCAGCCAGAATCTTCTGCGCGCGAAGCGCTTCGCGCAAGATCGCGCCGCTGCCCAGCAACTGGACGCGGGGCTTGCCGCTGCCGGCGTCGAGCGAGCTGACGCGATACATCCCCCGGACGATGCCTTCTTCGACGCCGTCGGGCATGGCGGGCATGACGTAGTTTTCATTGTGCAGCGTCATGTAATACATGACTTCGTGCCCCTGCTCGTACATCTTGCGTAGGCCATCCATCGTGATCACAGCCGTTTCATAGGCATAAGTCGGATCATAGGCGCGAATGCTCGGAAACGCCGTACAGAACAAATGGCTGTGGCCGTCTTGGTGCTGCAACCCTTCGCCGTTCAGGGTGGTGCGACCGGCGGTGCCGCCGAGCAAGAAGCCTTTGCAACGCATATCTTGAGCGGCCCAAATCAAGTCGCCAATCCGCTGGAAGCCGAACATTGAGTAGTAGATGAAGAACGGCATCATGTTGATACCATGCGAGGCGTGCGCGGTGCCGGCGGCGATGAACGACGACATCGACCCCGCCTCGGTGATCCCTTCTTCCAGAATCTGGCCGTCCTTGGCTTCGCGATAGTACAGGAAGTTGTCCGAGTCGACCGGTTCGTACAACTGGCCGGTGTGGGCGTAAATGCCGCACTGCTGGAACAACGGGTCCATGCCGAAGGTGCGCGATTCGTCGGGCACGATCGGGACAATGTATTTGCCAATGTCCTTGTTCTTCAACAGCCGGCCAAAGTGTTTGACAAAGGCCATCGTCGTCGACACTTCGCGGTCGCCGCTGCTGGTCAGCGAGTCGGCAAAATCAGACAACGGCGGAATCTTTGAAGTCGGCGAGGCCGGAACGCGCGTTGGCACCGGCCCCCCCAGGGCGGCGCGGCGTTCGCGCAAGTAATTCATCTCGGCGCTGTCCTCGGGCGGCTTATAGAACGGCGCCTTGGCGACGTCGTCGTCCGAGATCGGAATGTTGAAGCGCGTGCGGAACTCGCGAACCTCCGCCTCGTTGATTTTCTTTTGATTGTGGGTGGTGTTGCGGCCTTCGCCCGATTCACCCAGCCCGTAGCCCTTGATGGTATGCGCCAGAATCACCGTGGGCTTGCCGTTCTTGACTTCGGTCGCTTGCTTGTAAGCGGCGTAGACCTTTTCAGGGTCGTGGCCGCCGCGATTGAGCGAACGGAGCTTTTCGTCGGACAGGTGCGAGACCAATTCGAGCAGTTCGGGGTACTTGCCGAAGAAGTGCTCGCGGATGTAGCTGCCCGGCATGACGGTGTACTTCTGATACTCGCCGTCCACCACTTCGCCCATGCGTTGAATCAGCAGCCCGCTCTTGTCTTTCTCGAGCAAGGTGTCCCAGCCTTCGCCCCAGATCACCTTGATGACATTCCAACCGGCGCCGCGGAAGGCGCCCTCAAGCTCTTGAATGATCTTACCATTGCCGCGCACTGGCCCGTCGAGCCGCTGCAAGTTGCAATTGATGACAAAGATCAGATTGTCAAGCTTTTCGCGCGAGGCCAGCGTGATCGCCCCCAGCGATTCGGGCTCGTCACATTCGCCGTCGCCAAGGAACGCCCACACGTGCTGGCCCGAGGTGTCCTTGATACCGCGGTCGGACAGATACTTGTTGAATCGCGCTTGATAGATCGACATGATGGGCCCCAAACCCATCGAAACGGTGGGGAACTCCCAGAAAGTCGGCATCAAGTGCGGGTGCGGATAGCTCGACAGCCCGCCCCCTTCGGCCAGTTCCTGACGGAAGTTCTTGAGATTGGTTTCGGTGAGGCGACCTTCGAGAAAGGCGCGCGAGTAAATGCCCGGCGAAGCGTGCCCCTGGAAATAGATTTGATCGCCCGAGTAGTTGTCCCCTTTGCCCTTAAAGAAGTGATTGAAGGCCACTTCATACAGCGTGGCGGCCGAGGCAAACGTGCTGATATGTCCGCCCAGGCTGCTGTCAAACCAATTGGCCCGGTTGACCATGGCCATGGCATTCCAGCGGACAATGCTCTTGATGCGGCGCTCGATCTCGCGATTGCCAGGGAACACGGGCTGGCGATCGGGCGGAATCGTGTTCACATAGGGCGTGTTGATCGAAAACGGTAGCTCGACCCCTTGGCGGAAGGCCGCTTCGTCCAACACGCCTAGCAAGTACCGAGCCCGCTCTGGCCCCTTGGCCTGCAGAACGTACTGCAACGATTCGAGCCATTCTTTGGTTTCGGCTGGATCGACGTCTCCACTGGTGTTGGTCACCGTATCGACTTGCGCCATGCACACGACTCCCTGTGGTAATTCGCCGACCACCGATGCCCGTGGCGGTCGCCAACGCTAAAACTTGAGAAGACGGACAAACCTGGCCCGCTCGGCGGCGGTTCCAGCCCACCCCAGGCAGCCCCAGACAGACATCAAGCGCAGACCGGCGCGAATGCTACGGCCAACTCTCGGCGTACGACGGTATTATTTCCGCCGCACGGGCTTACGTAAAGCCCACCGGTCGCGCACCGGGGGCCAAATGGCACGCCGGGAAGGGTCAAAATGGCCGGAAATGGCAGGTTCGGCGCGCGAGAAGCATTACTAACCGTTAATCGGCCCGCGGGAGTGCCGGCTATTTCGCCGGAGCGCCGTAGAGCGATTGGGCTTCCTTGAGGTATTCAGCCAGCGGCGAAAGTCCCACCTGGGCTCGGCGCTGGTCGACGTGGTCGGGTTCTTCCAGGGGACGTGGCTGCCATTTCCCAGCCACCACCTCGAACTGAGTTCCGTAAACCTGTTTGCGTCCTTCGGCCAGGAACACCCGATCGGTCAAATAGGCCAGGTTCTCGGGTACTACCTGATCCTTGGGCAAGCGGGTCATCAGGTCCAGGCAGCGGCGCTGGAACTTCGGCTCGGCGTCGGCATGTTGAACGAGCAGCCATGCCGCGTGGGCGCCGTCTTTGCCAACTTGGGTGATGGTCGGCCAGCCTTGCTGGTCAACGATTTCGACGAGCCGTCGCGAGTTCTCGCGATCGACCTGCTTGCCGACGGCCGCGAGTTGATCGAACTCCGCCTTATCTTCGCCCCGCAGCGTGGCAGGGTCGATCATGACGCCGTTGCCTCGCTTTTGCAGCCACGACATGACCGCAGCCCGGGCGTCTTGGTCGCGCTGCACGCGCTCGAGCAGTTCGCGCCGCAAATCGGGCTGTTGCGCTATGCGTGGCGGCGGGGAGTCCTCGGCCGCGGCAAGTGCGGTCAGCGCGCAACACAGAATCGCGGCCCAGCGCAAATAGCTCATCCCGCCCCTCCTTGTCGGTACTGTCCGACTGGCCTCGCCGGCGAACGACTGTCCCAGCGCCAATGTCCCTGCGCCTAGTCGCGCTTGGGTCGATAGATTTCCGTGGCCGTGCCGAAATAAGCTTCGCTGCCAAAGGCGATCGTCTCGCTCAGCGTCGGGTGAGCGTGGATCGTCTGGGCCAGGTCGCGGGCGTCGCAGCCCATCTCAATGGCCAAGCCGGCTTCGGCGATCAGGTCGCCGGCGTTCACGCCGACGATCCCCACGCCCAGTACCCGATCGGTTTCCGGGTCGATGATGATCTTGGTCATCCCCTCGGTCCGCGCCAGAGCAATTGCCTTGCCGCTGGCCGCCCAGGGATAACGCGAGATTTCCACCTTGCGACCTTCCTTGGCCGCCTGGGATTCGGTGAGACCGACCCAGGCCACTTCCGGGTCGGTGAACACCACTGCCGGAATCACCAGCGCGTCGAATTGCACCGGCTCGCCGTGGATCACTTCAACGGCCACACGCCCTTCGTGCGACGCCTTGTGCGCCAGCATTGGCTCGCCCGCCACGTCGCCGATGGCCCAAATGTGCTCGTCGGCCGTGCGCAATTGCTTGTCGACCTGCACAAAGCCGCGCTGGTCGATCTTAACCTTGGTCTTTTCCAGCCCGAAGCCGGCGCTCGTCGGCTTGCGTCCCACGGTAACCATCACGCGGCTGAACGATTCCTGCCGCTTCCCCTCGGGCGTCTCGAAGGTGACCTCAATGTGGCTCCCCTTGTCGACCAGTCCGGCGACCTTGGTCCCCAGATAGATGTTCGCGAATTGCTTCTGCAAGCGAGCTTGCAGCGGCTTGACCAGGTCGCGGTCAGCGCCGGGAAGCAACGTATCGGTCAATTCGACCACGGTGACCTTCGAGCCGAGTTGCGCGTAGACTGAGCCCATTTCCAGGCCGATGTAACCACCGCCGATCACCAGCAGCGTCTCGGGAATGTCGCGCAGTTCGAGCGCGCCGGTCGAATCCATCACGCGATCGGTCGGCAGATCGAAGGCCGGAATCTTGGCCGGCACACTGCCGGTGGCCAGCACGCACTTGTCGAACGTGAGCGTGCTCCCTTCGGGGTAGGTCGCGGGATCGCCTCCTTCGAGGCGCAGCGTCGTCGAGTTCTCGAACACGCCGCGGGCGTTGATGATACGGACCTTGCGCTGCTTGGCCAGACTCTTCAGCCCGCCGGTCAGGGTGCTGATCACTTTTTCCTTGCGGGCGCGGAGCGCATCGAGATTGATCTGCGCCTTGCCGAGCGTCACACCCCATTCGTCACCGAGGTGTTGCGCTTCGTCGATCACTTTGGCCACGTGCAGCAGGGCCTTCGATGGAATGCAGCCGCGCAGCAAACAGGTACCGCCCAAGCGAGGTTCCTGCTCGATCATGATGACTTCCATGCCCAGGTCAGCCGCCAAGAACGCGGCCGGATATCCGCCGGGGCCCCCACCAAGCACCACCAATGGACTGTGCATTGCGACAACTCACAAGTGACGGTCAGACTGTAAAAGTCGCTCCATCTTAATAGCCACATGGGGCGTGCGGAAGGACGCCGGCGCGCGACGAAGAAGGATTTAACCATGACGAAAGGGCTGGATTCGACCACGACGACACGACGAACACGACGTAAATACAGAAAAGGCACGAGGAATAGAAACACTCGTCTTTCCGACGTCGTGTTCGTCGTGCCGTCGTGGTCGAACTTCCGCTTATGACGCGGCTGGAATGCAGAATTGCCCCAGGGCGCGGCTCAGGGGGTCGGCGTCGGCTGCGCAGAAGCCCAAATGCAAATGTTTGCGCCAGCCTTCGGCGAATTCGAACTTGCCGGACATCCGACCGACCTCACAGCCGACTTCCTGCATTGAGTGCAAATACGAATCGAGCCCCTGGCTCTGGTCGAGCCAGAGCTTCTGGCTGGCGTGGCAGGCCAGCATCTTGGTCTTGGTCGCCATGTGTTCGCCGATGTCGACGAACAACCCGGGCCGGATCGGATGCCCCAGCGGGTCGCAATTGCCGTGCGGCTGGGCATGGTAGACGGTCACTGGCTGCTCGACCGCCGGACGCGGCGGCGTGGTGGGAAAGTTCGGCATGCACCGCGCGAACGCCGCCGTCACGGCCAGCCGGCAGGTGTTCATGTGATCTTCCATGTAATCGGACGGGCCATGCGTTAGCACGATCTCCGGCGCCACCTCGCGGACCACGGCCGACAAGCGGGCCAGTGTCTCGCGATCGTAAAACACGTCCATGTCGTGGGCGATCGGCGTGTGGAAGACCGCGCCGGCCACCTGGCAGGCGGCCCGGGCTTCGTCGGTTCGCATTCGCGCCAACTCGTTGCGGCCATACACCGTCGAGCCGCAACAACCGTCGGCCACGTTCAGGTAATGGATTTCGTAGCCGGCATCGCGCAAGCGCAACAACGTGCCGGCGGCGACGAACTCGATGTCGTCAGGATGAGCAAAGATGGCGAAGGCGGTAGGCATGGGTGGGGGAGAAAGGTTGCTAGTTGCTGGTTCCTAGTTGCTAGAAGGAGGCAGAAGGCCGCTGCTTTTTACTAGCAACCAGCAACTAGCCGCTAGCAACTTCCCTCAATGCATCTCCGTGTCGCACGAGCCGATGCCGGGGCGGAAGTAATGGAACTGCACGTTCGGGTGATCGGCCAACAGCGACATCGGCACCGCCGAGTCGGGCAAGCGCTTCGAGATCATCAGCGCCGTCAGCCGGATGCCGAACGGATTGTCGTGATGGCCGTAGTGCCAGATTGACACTTTCTCGGCCAGCCAGGTTTCGGCGGGCCCGACCGAAATCGCTTGCATCGGCACGTTGGTCACCACGCCGCCCCCCGAGGTGCGAGCGTTCTGAATGATCGTCATCGGGTGCAGATCGACGATCCGCGTCGACAGCTTGCGATACTCGGCCGGCGGCGGCGGTTGATCGACCCATTTGCCGGTGCGGCGCGGCGGGTCGTTGAACGCCCAGTGCTTGACTTCCCCCTGCCCCCCTTGCATGACCACGCACCGCGCCTGTTGATAACTCTTCACATACTCGGTCGGGTCAGCGGCCGGAAAGTGCAAGTTCTTCATCGGCATCCGCAACTCGGGCCGAATGCGATTGAAGCACAGGTCCATGTCGGCTTTGGCAAAGCTGAGCGGGAAGTCGATCGACGCTTCGCGCCCGTCGACCAGCCATTCGTCCATGCCCCAAAAGTGGGCGTGACGCAGATCGAGTTCCAACTCGTTGACCAGTCGCGCCACCAGCGGCAACTGTTCGGTCGGGCCGATGGGACCACAGATTCCGGCGGGCCGCTCGGGTGTCGCTTGCTTCCAAGCGGTGATGTATTCCAGCGCCTCGGCCAGGTAGAAGTCTTCGCGAGTGTCGTAGAACTTCACCTGAAAGCCAGGCCGCGACAGGGCGAGCAAATCGTCCGCCGTCAACCGCGCCGCCTCGTCCAGCAAACCGCGATCCAGGGTCGTATAGTCCCACCACTCGGGACTGATCTTGCTCAATGGCCGCATGTTTCTCTCGAATGAATGTTTTTTAGTTTGCGCGATGAGCGGCAATGATCGCCACGCGTGCCTTACTTCGGCGCTGGGACGTTTTCCAGGGGGCCGACGCAGAGTGTTGCACACTGCGTCAGTCGGTATTGTTTCGCGACGGCGGCCAGTTGCTCGATTGTCACCGCGTCGACCACGGCCAAGTCGTCAGCCACGCTCCGGTATTCCTGCCGGTAGGTCCAATTGGCCCCGACGTTGAACAGCCGGCCGCGAGGGCGCTCGCTCGACAACACCACGCGCGAGTTGATCTTGTTCTTGGCTTGTTCCAACTCAGCCGCCGCGACCGGCTCGTTTTCGACTTGTCGATACAGATCGTGGATCGTCTGTAGGTTCTCGGCCACCGCTTCCGGCGCGCAGCTCATATAGGTCATGAACAGCCCAGCGCCGTGATAATCGTGATGGCCGAGCGACACCGACTCGGCGCGCCCCGGATCGATCAGTTCCCAGTACAGCCGGCTGCCACTGTCGTCACCCAAAATGCAGCCCAATATCTTGGCGGCGAATCGGGCATCGTCGGTCGCGGCGGGGCCGCTGGCCAATTGAATGACGTATTCCTGCGTGGCCGTGGCTTTGTGCATCGTTTGCTGGCCAAGGTGCCCTTGCGGTCGGGCGACGGCGCGCGGCGCCTCGACCGGTTGCCAAGCGCCGCAGTAACGCTCGGCCGCGCGTACCAGAGCGGCGAAGTCGACTTGCCCGCTGGCCACCAGGGCGATGTTGCCGGGGCTGTAGCGGCGGCGGAAGTAATCGCGCATCTGATCGACGGCCAAGCCACCCACGCTGGCCGTCGTGCCCAACACGCTGCGGCCCAGCGGGTGGCCGCCATAGAACATCTCGCGCACGCGGTCATCCGCGCCAAATGGCGGCTGGTCCTCGTACATCTTGATCTCTTCGAGGATCACCTGCTTTTCGGTCGTGAAATCCTCATCGCGCAAACTAGGGCGCATGATATCGGCCAGCAGCGCCACGCTGGCGTCCTGATACTCGGGCAGCACGGCCGCGTAGTAGACCGTGTTCTCCTCGCTGGTAAACGCGTTGTAGTGCGCCCCCATTGCGTCGAACTCGCGGTTCACGTCTTCGGCCGAGCGCGTGGGAGTTCCCTTGAAGACCATGTGCTCCAGGAAGTGACTCACGCCCGAGATGGCGTCAACTTCGTCGCGCGCGCCGGTCGAAACGAAAAAGCCCAGCGCGGTCGAGCGCGCTTGGCCGTCGCACTCGGCCACGACTTGCAATCCATTGGGGAGCGTGTGCTTCAAGAACTCCATTAATGAACCTCCAGCGCGCGTGGGCCCAGCGTGACGACCGTAAACTTTTCGGGCGGATGAGCCTCGAGATACTTGTGGATGCTGTCGCAAGTCAAGGCGTCGACCAGCAGCCCCACTTCGTCCAACGTCCGGGCTTTGCCCAGATAGTACCAGTCGCGCGAAATCGACGACGCCCGGGCGCCGCTCGACTCGCCTTGCATGACCAGCGAGCTTTTGATCCGAGCTTTCAGGCGGTCGAGTTCTTGCGGCTCAATGCCATTGGCCAAGCGGCGCAGCTCGCCGAGCATGACGTCCAGCGTCTCTTGGGCCCGATCGGCCCGCGTGCCGGCATAGGCCACTACGCTGCCATGGTTGCGCAAGGAAGTTTGCGTGGCATAGACGCTATAGCACAGGCCGCGCTTCTCGCGCACTTCGGTGAACAGCCGCGAGCTCATACCGCCGCTCAACACGCCGACGGCGCCGGCGGCCTGGTAATAGTCGGGATCGCGATATGGCACGCTAGGGTACGCAATCGCGACCTGGGTTTGACCCGATTCGAAGTTCATGTGGGTGTTGATCGGCGCGCCGGTCCCCTCGGCGGGCTCGTCGGCCGCTGCCCGCGCCCAGTCACCGAACAACTTCTCGACGTGTGCTTTCAATTGGGGCCAATCGACCCGACCGGCCACGCCCAGGATCGCGCCGTTCGGCCGATAGCCGCGCGCGAACATGGCGCGCACGTCGGCCATCGTCGAGCTTTCCAGGCCGGCTTCGGTCCCCTGACTGGGTCGGCCCCACGGCTCGACGTAGTACCGCTTGCGCAGCTCGAGCATTACCTTCTGGCTCGGCTCGTCGGCCACGGCGGCCAGTTCTTGCAGCGCCATCGCCCGGGCGGGTTCCAACTCGTCGTCCGGAAAATGGGGCCGGCGGACGATGTCGGCGTAGATTTCGAGTGCCGGAAACAGATTGCGGGCCAGCGTCGCGCCGCTGAACGTGGTGTGTGAATCGGCCACCCCTTCGCCACGTTCGACGCCCAGATTGTCGAGCGCGGTCACCAGCGCCCGGCTGTCGCGATTGCCACAGCCGCGCATCACCAGTTCCGAGACCAGGGTCGCCAGCCCGCCCCGCTCGGCCGGCTCATAGACACAGCCCGAGGGGACACGCAGCGTGAAGGCGGCCGACTCGACCGAGTCCATCGGCTCGGCCACCAGAACCAATCCGTTGGGAAACGTGTGCGAATAGATGGCTTGCGTCAAAAGAGGCTACCTCCGCCGATCCGTCCGTGCCGCGGGCAATCAAGCGGTTGAGCGTAACCCGACGCGAGAAACTACGCAACTGGCGAGGACAGAAGAGACTAAAAGCCCGGAGCAATCGACCACGACGGCACGACGGACACGACGTAGGAAAAGGTCGAATGGCGAAGCACGAATGACGAAAAGTTCGGCTTGGGCACGAGATCCTATGGCCCTGCGGCTAAGCGTACTTCCTCTCCCCTGCCCCTTTGCGCATTTACGTCGTGGTCGTCGTGCCGTCGTGGTCGAATGCGTCTTATTCAGAAATGCCAGCAAACGACCCGTGCTCACCGAACCGCGTACGACATCAGCTCGACGGCTTTGTAGACGGTGCGCGCTTTGTAGAAGCCGATGCGGCGGTAGAGGCGCACCGCCCCTTCGTTCTGGGCGGTGACTTCCAGGAACGCGCGGCGCAGACCGGCCGCGCGGAAGCCTTCGATCGCTTTCAACAGCAACATGCTCCCCACGCCGCGACCGCGATGCTCGGGCGTGACGCCCAGGTTCTGCACGGCCCCCATGCCGGTTCGATCGCGGATGCCTTGAATGGTGCCGCAGTTGACCAATTCGCCCGACTCGTTGCGGTTGACGATCAGCCACGTCGCGCCGGGCAGAAAGCCGTCTTTATGCGCGATCTCGTGCATCAGCCGCAAGCAGCCGTCGTAATCGCCCAGGCACGGAAAGACGTTCGAGTCGATCTCGGCGCGGAAGCTGTTGAACTTGGCGTCGGCGTGCGCGGTCAGCAGATTCGCATCCCAGCCGACGAACCAATAGCCCTCGGGCAACATCGGCGACGGCACCGGCCGGCCGAGGTCGATCTCCATCCGAAAGCGTTTGAAGTAAGTGAGGCCCATTTCCGGTAGCTCTGTCCGGTGGCTCTGTCGCGTAGCCCTGGCGGCACGCCTGATGCGGCCGCGATCCCCAAACCGCGGCCAACCTCTCTATTGTACTGGCCGAATTGGCGTTGCCCAGTTTTTTCCGTTAGGGCGGGATTTCGGGGGTGAAATCCAGCCCAGCCAGCAAAGTTTCCCACCGGTCAAATTGCCCGACCGGCGAACCTTGCCGGGGATGCGTCTTATGAGAAAGGGATGGAACCGCAAAGACGCAAAGGTCGCCAAGGAAATGCGGGGAGATTAATCGCAGAGAACGCAGGGGATCGCGGAGAATAAAGGGCGACCATCCCTACTCTGCGGCCCCCCGCGCCCTCCGCGTTTCAAATTACCTTTTGCCTGCTTTGCGCCCTGTGCGTCTTTGCGGTTCCACTCCCCGTCTTCTTCCTTCGTAGTGCCGTAGTGCCGTCGTGGCTGGTCTTTTCCTCCGTCAAGCGACGAGCGACCGGAGGGTTTTCAGGTTCACCACGTCCCAATCCTCGCCCCGGTCGGTCTTTTCCTTGGCCGTTTCCAGGTACATCGGCACCCGGGCGAAGCGAGGGTCGTTGACCAAATGCCGGAACGGTTCGAGCCCCAGCTTGCCGTGGCCGATGTGGGCGTGCCGGTCCACGCGCGAGCCGAACGGCTTCAAGCTGTCGTTCACGTGGAACGCCTTCACCCGTTTCAGGCCGACCGTCTTGTCCAACTGCTTCATCGTCGCCGCATATTCTTCCGGCGTCTCCAGCGGGTAGCCGGCCGCGAACGTGTGGCACGTGTCGATGCAGACGCCCAAGCGCTCGGGCTGCTTGACGTGCTCGATGATGTAGGCCAGGTGCTCGAACCGCCAGCCGAGCGACGAGCCCTGCCCGGCCGTGTTTTCGAGCAGGCATTGCGAGCGAATCTCAGGCAACTGGTCGTGGACCTCGTCGAGGGCTTTTACGATCCGATCTAGCCCGGCTTCCTCGCTGCTGGTGGTGAACGCGCCCGGGTGGGTGACGACGTACGGCACTCCCAATTGCTCGGCCCGCCGCAGCTCGTCGGCAAAGGCGTCGATCGATTTCTGCCACAGGGCATTGTCCGGCGCGGCCAGATTGATCAGGTACGAGTCGTGGATGATCGGATGGGTAATCCGCAGCTTGGCCAGCGCGCCAATGAACTCGGCCGCGTCGACCGGCTCGATCGGCCGCGCTCGCCACTGGTTGTTGTTCTTGGAGAACAACTGAACGCACTCGCAGCCCGCCTTGTGCGCCGCAATGACGGCGTTATCCAGGCCGCCAGCAATCGACATGTGAGCGCCTAGTGGGGGCATGCGAAACCGGCTCCGAATACAACAATGAACCTTGAGCTGCGAAGCGATGTCTTCACAGCTTAGAAACGCACTGCCGGGTGGGTCAACTCGCCGATTTGGTTTGTCATCCGCCGCCGTCACAGGGGTTTTGATTTTACGCACCCTGCGGGGTAGCATGGTCGTTTCAATTTGGCGTGCCGATGTCGTTTGATCGGTGCTTCGGCAGCACGCAATGCCCCCGGTCATTGACCGGGGGCCAGTAGCGTGTACCAGCACCGGCCCCCGGTGACTCACCGGGGGCTAATGAACATTGCAAAACACATAACGCCTCAAACACAACCACCGCACGACGTTCTTTCGACCAGGACTTCCCGCATGTCGCAGCCCTTGAACAAGTACAGCTCGCAAATCACCAGCCCCAAGTCGCAAGGGGCGTCGCAGGCCATGCTTTACGCCACCGGCCTCAGCGAAGCCGACATGCAAAAGCCGCAAGTCGGCATTGCCAGCGTCTGGTACGAGGGCAACCCGTGCAACATGCACCTCAACAAGCTCTCCGAGCAGGTCAAAGCCGGCGTGGTCGAGGCCGGCATGGTCGGCATGCGGTTCAACACCATCGGCGTCAGCGACGGCATCTCGATGGGAACCGACGGGATGAGCTACTCGCTCCCCTCGCGCGACATCATCGCCGACTCGATCGAAACCGTCATGCACGCCCAGTGGTACGACGGCAACATTTCGATCCCGGGCTGCGACAAGAACATGCCCGGCTGTCTGATCGCCATGGGGCGCGTCAATCGGCCGTCGCTGATGGTCTATGGCGGGACGATCCGCGCCGGGCACGGCGCCACGGGCGAAGCGCTCGACATCGTCTCGGCCTTCCAATGTTACGGCGAATACATCGCCGGCCGGATCGACGAAACGCGTCGCGCCGACGTGGTTCGCCATGCCTGCCCGGGCGCGGGCGCGTGTGGCGGGATGTACACGGCCAACACCATGGCCTCGGCCATCGAGGCGATGGGCATGGCGCTGCCGTACAGCGCCTCGATCCCGGCCGAAGACCCGGGCAAGCTCGACGAATGCCTGCGGGCCGGCCGAGCGATTCGCACCCTGCTCGAGCGCGACATCAAGCCGCGCGACATCATGACCCGAGCCGCGTTCGAGAACGCCATGGTCGTGGTGATGGCCTTGGGAGGTTCGACCAACGCGGTGTTGCACCTGATCGCCATGGCCCGCGCCGTCGAAGTGCCGCTCGCCATCGACGACTTTGCCACGGTCAGCAAGCGGATTCCTTACCTGGCCGATTTGAAGCCGAGCGGCCGCTGGGTGCAGGAAGACCTGCATTCGATCGGCGGCACGCCCGCGGTGATGAAGTACCTGCTCGAAAAGGGTCTACTCAACGGCGACTGCTTGACGTGCACCGGCAAGACGCTGGGCGAAAACCTTGGCAGCCTGCCGGGCCTGAAGCAGGGCCAGACGATCGTGCGGCCGCTCGAGAACCCGATCAAGCCGACCGGTCACATCCAGATCCTCCGCGGCAACCTGGCCCCCGAAGGGGCCGTGGCCAAGATCACCGGCAAAGAAGGCTCCAAGTTCAGCGGGCCGGCCAAGGTCTACGACGCCGAAGAAGACATGCTCCACGCCTTGGAGCGTAAGGAAATCAACAAGGGCGACGTAGTGATCATCCGCTACGAAGGCCCCAAGGGTGGCCCTGGCATGCCCGAGATGCTGACACCGACGTCAGCGATCATGGGGGCCGGGCTGGGCAGCGACGTGGCCTTGCTGACCGACGGGCGGTTTTCCGGCGGCTCGCACGGCTTTATCGTCGGGCACATCACCCCCGAGGCCCAGGAAGGTGGCCCGGTGGCGCTGGTGAAGAACGGCGACCAGGTGACCATCGACGCCGAGAGCAACAGCATCGCGTTCGACATCAGCGACGCCGAACTGGCCGCGCGGCGCAAGGCCTGGAAAGCACCGCCGTACAAAGCCTCGCGCGGCGTGTTGTACAAGTACATCCAGCGCGTAAAGAGCGCCAGCCTGGGCTGTGTGACGGATGAATAGGAGCGGAGCGTCCGTTGTCAGTTGTCCGTGGTCCGTTGCAAAGGACGCGGACACCGATTGAATATCGGCGGTGATCGCCAGGCGGAGTGCAACGGACAACTGACCACTGACAAGATAGGCCTCGGCTCGGCAGTCTCAATCCATGCCCACGCTTCGCATCGCTAGCGCTCAATTCTCCGTCGAAGCTGACATTGCGCAGAATCGCGATCAGATTCTGCAACTCATTCGCGATGCCGCCGACGGCGGCGCGCGGGTAGTACACTTCTGTGAAACGGCCCTGTCCGGCTACGGCGGCTTCGAGGTGCCCGACACACGCGCGCTGGACTGGGCGTTGTTGCACGACGCCACGGCGGCCATCTGTGAAGCAGCCCACAACACGCGGACCTGGGTGCTGCTGGGCTCGACGCATCGGCTCAGCGGTGAGCACCTGCCCCACAACTCGGTCTATGTGATCAACGACCAGGGGCAAGTCGTCGACCGCTACGACAAGCGATTCTGTACCGGCACGGCGGGCGGTGACCCGACGCTCGACCACCAGCAATACACGCCCGGCGATCGGGCCTGTGTGTTCGAGCTGGACGGCGTGACCTGCGGCGTGGGCATTTGCTACGACTATCGCTTTCCCGAACTGTATCGCGATCTGAAGCGGCGCGGCGTGCAGTTGCTGTTCCAGTCGTTCCACAACGCCCGCCGCGACTATCAGACCTATCGCCGCAAGAACATCTGGCGCGAGCTAGTGCCGGCCGTGATGATGACCCACGCGGCCACGAACCATTTCTGGGTCAGCGCCGTGAACAGCACCACGCGGTATTCGCTGTGGGGGAGCTTTTTCGTCCAGCCCGATGGGCGCGTGACGGGTAAGCTGCCGGTACACAAAACCGGAGTCCTGATCAGCGAATTGAACACGGAAAGCGAGATTTGGGACGCCTCGGCCCCCTGGCGCAACACGGCCCTCGAAGGTACGCTACACAGCGGCACGCTGGTCGACGACCCACGGAGCAAGGACCGGAACTGTTTTTAAAGTGATGAATGATGATTGATGAGTGCGGAATGAAAGACCCAATTGGCTGGCAACGATCCGCTACCCTCCTGATTTCATCCCGCGACACTATTCATCACTCTGCACTCATCATTCATCACTTCTGCCATGACTGACTCCCCTTCCCTCCCCGCCGCTCTCGCCGCCCACAACATCGCGCTCCCCGAGGACCAGATTGCGCAACTGGCCGATTACTGTGCGCGGCTGTGGGACTGGAACGAGAAGCTGAACCTGACGCGGCACACCGACTATGAAAAGTTCGTGGCCCGCGACGTGGTCGACACGCTCGAACTGTCCAAGGCGCTGGCGGCCGACGAGCGCGTGCTCGACGTCGGCACCGGCGGCGGAGTGCCCGGCGTGGTGCTGGCGATTGTGCGCCCCGACTTGCACGTGGCGCTGTCCGAGTCGGTCGGCAAGAAAGCCCGAGCCGTGGCCGACATTGTGGCCGGCATGAAGCTGTCGATCCACGTGCATGCCGGCCGGGCCGAAGACCTGCTCAGCGAAGATTACTTCGACACCTTGGTCGCTCGGGCCGTGGCACCCATGCACAAGCTGCTGCGCTGGTTCGAGCCGCGCTGGGGCTCGTTCGGCCGGCTGCTGCTGATCAAAGGGCCGGCCTGGGTCGAAGAGCGATCCGAGGCGCGGCACATGGGATCGCTGCGCCGGCTGGAGCTGCGCAAAGTCGCGTCCTGGCCCGTGCCGGGAGCCGAGAGCGAGAGCGTACTGCTCGAAATCCGTCCCAGCGAATCGTCCGGCGAATAGCCACGCCTTACTTGTGCTTCCTTGCGGCCGAGATTTGACCACGACGCTATCGTTATTAAGGCAGTGAAAATCGACCACGACGGCACAACGAGCACGACGTAGGACAATTTCAAAAATGCCTTTTTCTTACGTCGTGTCCGTCGTGCCGTCGTGGTCGAACCCCTCCGATCCTTGAGCGCGGCCGCGTCAGTCGAGGTGGTCAGTCTTTTCCATGAAGCGTCTGGTGGCCTCAGCGCTCGGGTAGTCAATCGGCGGCGAATTCGCTAACTTGCGGTATTACGCCGTTAAGATATGCCTGCCAACGCGCCCTGCTAATGGGCGCAAACGGCGCAGTCTAGCTAGCACGCGAGGCTTTAGCTCCACCGATGTCGGCCCATCCTTATTCTCTGACACACTTGAAGCTGCTGGAAGCCGAGAGCATTTACATCATCCGCGAGGTCGCCGCCGAGTTCGACAACCCGGTGATGATGTTCTCGATCGGCAAGGACTCGATGGTGATGTTGCGCCTGGCGCAAAAGGCGTTCTCCCCGGCGCCGCTGCCGTTCCCGTTGTTGCATGTGGACACGACGTGGAAGTTCCGCGACATGTACGCTTTCCGCGAGCGCGTGGCCAAGGAGATGGGCGTCAAGCTGATCGTCCACATCAACCAGGAAGGGATCAAACAAGGCGTTGGCCCCATCACGCACGGCAGTCAGAAGCACACCACGATCATGAAGACCGAGGCCCTGAAGCAGGCCCTCGACATGTACAAGTTCGACGCGGCCTTCGGCGGTGCTCGGCGCGACGAGGAAAAGTCCCGCGCCAAGGAGCGCGTCTATTCGTTCCGCGACCAGTTCCACCAGTGGGACCCCAAGAACCAGCGCCCCGAGCTGTGGAACATCTACAACGGCAAGGTCAACAAAGGCGAGAGCATTCGCGTGTTCCCCCTGTCAAACTGGACCGAGTTGGACGTGTGGCAGTACGTCCAACTCGAGAACATTCCGATCGTGCCGCTGTACCTGGCCAAGGAACGCCCGGTGGTCGAGCGCGACGGCAATCTGATCATGGTCGACGACGAGCGTTTCCCCCTGAAGCCGGGCGAAAAGCCCATGATGAAGAAGGTGCGCTTCCGCACGCTGGGCTGCTACCCGCTAAGCGGCGCCGTGGAATCGTCGGCCACGACGCTCCCCGAAGTCATCCAGGAAATGCTGCTGGCCCGCACGTCGGAACGCCAAGGCCGGGTAATCGACTACGACGAACAAGCGTCGATGGAGCAAAAGAAACGGGAAGGATATTTCTAGTTCGCGCCGAATCCCAGAACTGGCGTTGCGCCGGGGCTCCCTGTCCGTTGTCAGTGGTCCGTTGTCAGTTGCAAAAGACAGCAATCAAGGACAACGCACCGCACAACGGCTCTCCAACAACTGACAACTGACAACTGACCACGGACAACTGACAAAAAAGCCAATGACTGCCACCAGCGACTTAGACCTGATTGCCAAAGACATCGACGCCTACCTGGATCAGCATCAGCGCAAGGAGCTCTTGCGGATGCTCACCTGCGGCAGCGTCGACGACGGCAAAAGCACCCTCATCGGCCGGCTGTTGCACGACTCGAAGCAGATCTACGAAGATCAACTGGCCGCCATTCAGCGCGACAGCGACAAAAAAGGCTCGGCCGGCGGCGAAATCGATTTGTCGCTGTTGGTCGACGGCCTGAAGGCCGAGCGCGAGCAAGGCATCACCATCGACGTCGCCTATCGCTACTTCTCGACCAGCAAGCGCAAGTTCATCATCGCCGACTGCCCCGGCCACGAGCAGTACACCCGCAACATGGCCACCGGCGCCAGCACGTGCGATCTGGCCATCATCCTGATCGACGCCCGCCACGGCGTGATGCAGCAAACCCGCCGGCACAGCTTCATTGTCTCGCTGCTGGGTATCAAGCACGTGGTCGTGGCCGTCAACAAGATGGACCTGGTCGACTGGTCGCAAGCCAAGTACGACGAGATCAAAGCCGACTACGCCGACTTCGCGGCCAAGCTCGAAATGGGGGACGTGCACTTCATTCCCATCTCGGCTCTGCGCGGCGACAACGTCGTCGAGCCCAGCGTGAACATGCCCTGGCACCAGGGTGGCACGCTGATGCACTACCTGGAAAACGTCTACATCGGCTCGGACCGCAACCTGATCGACCTGCGCTTGCCGGTCCAATATGTCATTCGCCCGAACCTCGACTTCCGTGGCTTTGCCGGCACGTTGGCCGCCGGCGTGATCCGCCAGGGGGACGAGGTGATGGCCCTGCCGTCGGGCAAAAAGAGCCGCGTCACGGCGATCACCACGTTCGAGGGGAACTTGCCCCAGGCCTTCGCGCAACAGGCGGTTTGCGTCTCGCTGGCCGACGAGATTGACATCAGCCGCGGCGACATGATTGTCCACCCGAACAACCTGCCCCGGGTCGATCGGCAGTTCGAGGCGATGCTGGTCTGGATGGCCCAAGAGCCGATGCTGCCCGGCAAGCAGTATTGGATCAAGCACGCCAACAAGCTGTCGCTGGGGACGGTGAACACCCTGCGCTATCGGGTCGACGTCAACACATTGCACCGCGAGCAGACGCCGGCTTTGAACATGAACGAAGTCGGCCGCTGCAACGTGGCGGTCAATCAGCCCCTGTGCTTTGACCCTTATCGCCGCAACCGGGTGACCGGGGCGTTCATCCTGATCGACCGACTGACCAACGGCACGGTCGGCGCCGGTATGATCATCGACCAGACAACCGCGGCGGCCGGCGCAATTGGCCACGATTACTGGAACACCGAGGCGCCGACCGCCGACAAGGGCGCCCACAGCCAGGTGACCGCCACCGAGCGCGAAGCCCGCTTTGGCCAAAAGCCGGTGACGCTGCTGCTTACCGGTCTGACCGGCGCTGGCAAGACCACGCTGGCCTATGCCCTAGAACGCCGGCTGTTCGAGGCCGGCCGCACGGCCTGCGTCCTCGACGGCGAGCAGATGCGCCGCGGCATTAGCCGCGACCTGGGCTTCTCGGCTGGCGAGCGGAGCGAAAACCTGCGCCGCAGCGCGGAAGTGGCCCACCTGATGAACGACGCGGGCATGATCTGTATTTGCGCCTTCCTGGCCCCCGACGCTGGCGTGCGCGGGCGCGTCCGCGAATCGCTCGGCGCCGAACGGTTCCTGGAGGTCTACCTGTCAGCGCCGCTCGATGTGTGCCGCAAGCGAGACGCGTCGGGCATCTACGGCAAGGCCGACCGGGGCGAAATCGCGGAAGTGCCGGGCGTCACTGCCCCGTACGAGGCGCCGACGTCGCCGGACCTGACCCTGGCCACGCACGAACTGTCTGTCGACCAATGCGTCGACCAACTGATGAAACTTCTGACCGCGAAGAAGTTCATCTAACACAGTCAGGGCAATCAACCGCGACGCCTTCGTGTGATCGAGAGAAAGCAAACCGACCACGACGGCACGACGATCACGACGTAAGACAAATGCGTTGATGGCCTCTTCCGACGTCGTGTCCGTCGTGCCGTCGTGGTCGAATCCTTCTGAGCCTCGAAATGAGCGTCGTCGTGGTGCGCTTCAGCGATTATCTTCGACCGGTGATTTTCATTCTCGATATTATCAGAATGAGAATGCGTCTTGGATTGGGACGGTTTTGCATGTCCCGGCCCCCCCAGAGTATCTAATACGGGCTGGATGCAGCCTTTGCCGCAAACCATTATCTAAAAGTCACTTGCGGCAAATCGACTCTCGGCGCTGCGCGATTCTGACGACGCGGCATCCCAATTGCGTTCCTCTTAGTACGCAACTGGGAGTCAACGGCGCAGCCGGGCCCAGCGGCGGCACATGACCCGTGGCCGACGAGCGAACGATGCCAGGTCCAGCCTGGCCAGAGAATCCGGACGGAAGGTTGCCCCGCCTGGTATCGAGCATCGGTTGAAAGCCACCTGGGTCTTGAGTCGTCGCGAGCAAATGTTTCGGTGCCACTCGTCCCGCGCGGGCGAGTGACGCACGCAACAGACCGGCTCGCGCCACGAGAGGGATCATCCACATCAGGAAGGTGTCGCCATGTTAGTACTCAGCAGGAAAGTTGGGGAAAAGATCGTCATCGATCATCGCGTCGTGATCACGGTCACCCGCATCTCCGGCGGACGCGTCAGCGTGGGCATCGAAGCGCCCAACGGCGTGCATATTATCCGCGGCGAATTGAAGCCGTTCGACGAACCGTCGCCGGCCGCCAACGAGCCAGGCCAAGCCACGCTCGGCGCCGATGTGTTTCGCGAAGCGCCCGCCGCGCCGGCGATGGCACCCACGCACCAGGTGTCGCCACCATCGAACTATGTGGCGTGAGCGAGCGTTGCTCGATTTATTCACCGCGTAACTCATCGGCACGCACCGCCTCTCACGTCGGTGTGCGCTAGCCCTTCTCCCCCGGGGAGAAGGTGGCCGATAGGCCGGATGAGGGTCCACTCAGCACTTCGAGTCGCGCACGCCTGAGGGTTACCCCTCACCCGGCGAGCGAAGCTTGCCACCCTCTCCCGCAAGGGGCGAGGGTGAAAGACGGCAGGCGCTCGCCGTGAAAGATTGAATTGGCGCGCAGCGTTCAGCGCACTTCGGCCAGACGTTCTTTCATGAACTTCTGAAAGTGCGAATCGAGCAGGGCCAGGTCGCCGAACACGCCGGTGAAGTCTTTCACCCGCTGGGCCGACGAATACTCGCCCGACTGGGGCCGCGCCACCACCACGCGCAGATACTGACCATAGCGCTGCGATTGGGTCTCGTTCAGAAAGAAACTCAACGCCCAGGCCTCGGCGTACGCCAGATTGACGTTCTGCTGGAATAGCCGGTCCGAGCCGACCAGGTCAACGAGCGTGGCCGCCTGGCGCGTCTCGGGCAGTTGCTGGAACTGTTTCAAGCGGCCGCGGTTGATTCGATCTCCTTGCGTGGTGTACGCCTTCGAGTTCCAGACGCCTCGGGCCTCGAACATGGTGGCCATTCCTTCCACGACCCATCGCGGAGTGGCCGAGAACCGGTTGTGCAACCCCGTGTTGAACGCCGTCTGGTGGGTCGCTTCGTGAATGATCGTGTCGGCGGTCGAGTTCAAATCGCCGGGGCCCTTGCCCGTGTCAAACAGAGCAATCCGGTTCGTGCGGGGCGAATAGTAACCCAGCACGTTGCTGTTGCTAGGGGCGTTGTCCTGCTGGGCGTAACGCATGAAGTCGGCTTGCGATGGCCAGACGATCGCCACCAGCGGGAACTCGGGCTCGCTCAGGGGGATGCCGCGGCGGTTGAAGTAGTGGACGAACGCCCGATACAAGTCCTCGAACTTGGCGGCCCACAAGTCGCGCTGCCCGCGGGGGAAGGCGACGACAAAGTGTGCCGTGCTGCTGGTGTCGAGTTGCTTGCCAAACTCGCGCTGCAACTGCGAGCGGACTTCATTCACCGAATAGCCGCGGAACGATTCGCTCAGTCGCGTGGCCCGCTGGGCTTTGTCGGGCGCGAACGAAAGCCAGCGCCCGTCGCGCGACAACAAATGCACCTGGCTCGATGACCATGACAAAGGCCACCCTTCCAGGTGCGAGCCGTTCAGGTCCAAGCCCATCGTAAACCGCTTGGCGTCGTCGGCCGCGGCGCTCGTCGCGAGCAACGCAACGAAGGCCATCACCAAGCCGGCGCAAGCGCAGCGAGTCGATTTGTCGTGATGCGTAACCATGCGAAAAAGCTCGCCAGAAACCGAGAACGCGGCCCTGTGCAAGCTTAGGTCACGCGGTGTGCCCTGAGTCCGGTTATGCGGGCCACGCGGCCTATGACGCTCCAGCATGGAAATGCTGTAACGCGACAGTGTCTTAGCGAGGCTGTGGGCGGCTGAGAATCATGTGGACCAACTCGACCGTGGTCTCGACTTCCATCTTTTGCAAAATCTTGGCGCGATGGTTGTCGATGGTCTTCGAGCTAATGCCCAACTCGGCCGCGACTTGCTTGGCCGAGCGGCCAGCGACCAGTCGCTCGAGCACGTCCTGCTCGCGCCGCGACAGCGTGGCCAGCCGGTTGGCGATTACCTGGTCGTGGGCGGCATCGCCCCTCAGGCTCGCGTCGCGCGCGACCGCCGCTTTGACCTGGCCGACAAACTTCTCGAGGTCGAGCGGCTTGGGAATGAAGTCGATGGCGCCGGCCTGAACTGCCTGCACGGCCATCGGCACGTCGGCAAAGCCCGAGACCATGATGATCGGTGTGCGCACCTTCCGCGTGTTGAGAATCTTTTGCAGCTCCAGCCCGTTCATATCGGGCAGGCGCACGTCCATGACAATGCAGCCCGCCTGTTGCGGATCGAAGCCGGCCAGAAAGTCCGCCGCGGTTGAGAAGAATTGGGCGACAAAACCAGCGCTTTCCAGCACACGCGCCAAGCCCTGGCAAAGCGCTGGATCATCGTCGACAACAAAGACGGTGGCGGACGATGTTGCCATGATCGAAACCGAACCCAGTCCTCCCGCGCGAGTTCCGAGCCACTCGCTTCGGGTGATGCCGCGCTCCCTTGCCCTGGGGGGCTGGCACTAAGATCGGATGATACATTTCACCTAGCGCGCCTCCAAACCGATTACCTCTTTAGCGCAATTCATTACCGAATCGAAACATTCTTGTTACGGCAGTCACAGTCTGAAAGTTGACCGAACGATCTTCTTCTGGGCAGTGCGGCCTCTAGAATTGGCGCTGCGGCACCCTGGCCAGCAACGCGCCGCCGGCGCGAGATAATACAGCCCTCACCGCAGGAGACCCGATCATGCAACCGCAAACGGCCGACCAGCTCACCGCTCGCAAGTGCGCGCCGTGCGAAGGGGGCGTGCGTCCTTACACGCTGGCCGAGTCCCAGGCCCAACTCGAAAAACTTCCCGCGTGGCAGCTTACGGCCGATGGCCAGCGGATTCGCCGCACCTGGAAGGCCAAGAACTTCATGGCCGCGATCAACTTCTTTAACCAAGTGGCTCAGTTAGCCGAAGCCGACGGCCATCACCCCGATTTGCACTTGGAAAGCTATCGCAACGTGGCCATCGAGCTGTGGACGCACGCCATCGGCGGCTTGTCAGAGAACGATTTCATCCTGGCGGCGAAGATCGACCAGGTGCCGCTGGAACTGAAAAAGTGAGAAGCGAGGGGCACTTAGCGGCTAGCAATTAGACCGGCGGTCTAACTGAGTGGTTAACCTTCTAGATCATCAATGTCAGCCGATGGCGAGGCTTCCCACATTCGCAAGGCCGTCACTGCCACCAGGGCCACCAGGTCGACACCCCAGCCGACGGCCAAAAGCGCCGCCAAGCGGACCATCCAGCGCGTGCCGTCGGCATCGCCCATGGCGTGCAAGATCGCGCCGACACCAACCAGCAGCAACAGCCCGATCGGCAGCAGCAACAGCCCAGCCAGCAATCGGACGAGCAGGGTGCGAGAAAACATTGGCGATCTCGGCCAGGAAAGGTGCGTCAACAACGAGGGGTATTCTGTTTCGAGGCCCGGCGCGTGTCAACGTGGCGCTGCCCCGGACTCAAACAGTTCTCAGAACTCTGTCGCGTGGGTGGCCCAGGTGCTTGCACCTGGGTGGCCGAAGGCCACAAGAAACCTCGGGCGCCGTCCCGAGCGGGTGGCGAGATTCCAATGGGTTACGCGTGCCCATCAAGTTTCTTGTTGCCGCGCAACACCGATGGGCAAGCCATCGGTGCCACCCCGTTGATGGGACCAACCTCGCATTTAGTGCTGGAACCCCTGCTGCAAGAGCTTCCCTTTGAACAGCCAGTAGATTTCATAGGGGCCGAGCGCGCGCGAGCCGGGCTGGGTGGCCGTCCAGCGCGCTTGATGGCCGTCGCCGATCACCACTCCGGGGCGGCCATCGTGTGTCGCCGTCGCGATCCAATAGCTGGTGCCGAAGAACTCGCCGCGCAGCGCCAAATCGGGATTCTCGTAACCTGCCGCGATCAGTCGCTCGCGCTCGGCTTGCCACAACGCCAGCGCTTCGATCGACAGCTTCTCGACATTGGTTTCGACAATTTCCTCGTGCTCGGCATTGCGACCTGCATAAAGGGCAAAAATGTCCGACGGCGGCAAGTCCTCCAAGTCGGCGGTCACGATGTCGCTCGCGGGACCGGCCAGGGCGATGGCCGTGAAGCTTTTCTCGCCGGCTCGGTATTCGACGTCGAACAGAAAGCAATCGACCGGCTCGTCGAACCCTGGCCAGGGCTGTCGGCTTTCGTCGATGAGTTCCAAGCTCGACGGCGCAGCGCCGAATTGAGTGGGCTGGGACAGCCAGGCCACCAAAGCCGCTTCGGCCCGGGCCAGCGGCGTGCGAAAGCGCTCGTCGACTCGTTCGATCGCCCCCAGGTGTTCCAGCAGCACGAGCGCCCGCGCCCGGACCAGCGGAAACGCCGCCAACTCGATTAACTGATCCAGGCCGGTTTTGTCTCCCAAGGTGGCCAAGGCGGCGGCGGCCTCGCAGCGGACCTGACGGTGCGACAGGGCCAGCGCCTGGTGCAACTTGCCCGACACGACCGGCTCGCCGATCAACGCCAGGGCGTTGCAGATGGCCACGATCAAGCCCACGCAGTCGCCGACCAGCGTGGTCAGCGCCTGAGGCGTGGCGGCGAACTGTTGAGGATTCTCTTCGACGAGTTGTAATTGTTGAACCAACGCCCCCAGGATGCTGGCCAGTTGGTCGACGAGCTCGGCCGCCGGGTGACGCGGCACACGATTGCTATGCGTCAGGTAGTTGGCCAAGTCCAAAGCCGCGCCGGCCACGACCGGATGCCCCAGCCCGGCGAACAGCGCGGGAAACAAGTCGTCGACCGGCAACTTGTCGGCTTGAAACAGCGGCGCGAACGCTAGCAACGTGTCGGTCGCGTCGGCCGGAGGTTGCTCAGTGACCAGCGCGACGAACGCGCGAAGCGCCGCCGGTTGCCCCACGGCGGAAAAAAATTGCAAAATTGCGCCCCGCGTCCGATCGTCGGCCGGAAGCTGTCGATAGTACTCGGCGACATGCTCGGCCTGCGCCGCGCTGAAGGTGCCGCGCGGCGCGGTTTGCTTCCAAAGTTTCGTCGCCTGATGCCAGAACGCGCCGCGCGCGGCGGCGTTCTTTTCTGGTTCGTGATCGAGCGTCTCGGCCCATTGGCGCAACTGGGCCCAGTCGGCGCTAGAGTCAGAAAAACCCGAAAAAACCGCGTCAAATGTCGTTGCGAGCGTGGTGGTCATGGGAGTTGTCATGGGGGCGACGCGGTGTACGAGTAATGGTCGCCGCGCGGCGCGGCGCTTGATTGAAACAAGTCGCATTGTATGCCGCGGCGCGGCGCGACATAAGCCAACGCGCGACGATTCGTGCTGAGCGTGCGCGACTTGGTTGGCACCGTGCGTCACTTGCGATCGCGCGCTTGGCGCTGGTTGAATTGTCGCGCGAATGCCCGATTCATATTGACGGATTTTGCGAAACATGGTCTGAATAGTCCCATCGTGGTGGTCATCGCAGTGATTGAGTGACTAACGGTTGGTTCGTCGCGCGATCCTTGGCGATCGACAACTACGATCAAGTTGGGATTCGTTTCGCGGTTGTCTCGCGCCCGGATGTTCCGAGACACGCGGTTTTGAACTGAAGAACGTCCACTTGCGGAAGGAGCCATACCCATGGCAGCCAAGAAGAAGACTGTGAAGAAGGCCGCTAAGCCATCGCCGAAGAAGAAGGCCGCTAAGAAGGTCTCGAAGAAGAAGTAGGATTTCCTACTCGGCTCCGGTTCTCGTGCGATAAGTGCGGGGCCCGACCACAGATGGTCTGACAACAACGAGAAAAGCCGGCCGCTCTGTTCGTCAGAGCGGCCGGCTTATTTTTTGCGCGTTAAAAACGGAAATGCACCTCAGCTTCGCCGTGCCGGAGTGAGCGAGAAACGGCGATGCAGCGCGCGGGCCTATGGCCCTGCGGCTAAACCTCAAGCGTTCTTCCTTCCACGTTCTACTCTCTGTTCTCTCCTCTCTCCGTCCCCCGTGCCCCCCGTCGCCCCTGCCCCGGTTTTCTCTGCGTCCTCTGCGCCTCTGCGGTTCAAATTGCCCCGCTGTCGTCGTGGTTAAGCCCTTTTGCCCGAGATTCGGCCTAGTGACTGCCAGCACGGCGGCCGGTATTCTATGGGTCTACGGTTCACGACCTTTTTTCCGCATCCCAGGTGGGCGTTTCTGACATGACAAGCTGCGTTCTGGCGTACTCGGGCGGTCTCGACACCTCGGTCATTCTCGGTTGGCTGCAAGACGAAGGCTACAAGGTCCACGCGGTCTACGTCGATCTGGGCCAGCCTTGCGAAGACCGCGAAGCCACGCTGGAAAAGGCCCGCAAGTGCGGTGCCGCGTCGTCGCGCATTGTCGACGTCCGCGAAGAGCTCTGCCGCGATTTCGCCTTCCCGGTCCTGCAATGGCAGGCCAAGTACGAAGGGGTCTACCTGCTGGGCACGAGCATCGCCCGGCCGTTGATCTCGAAGGCATGTCTGCAGGTGGCGCGCGAAGTCGGGGCCGAAGCCTATGCCCACGGTGCGACCGGCAAGGGGAACGACCAGTGCCGGTTTCAACTGGCGGCCGAAGCACTGGAGCCCAGCGTGAAGTTGATTGCCCCCTGGCGAATCGAAAAGTTCCGCAATCTGTTCCCAGGCCGCAAAGAGCTGATCGCTTATTGCGAGTCGAAAAAGATTCCGGTCAAGGCGACCGCGGCCAAGCCCTATAGCTCGGACGAAAACTGCCTGCACATCAGCTACGAAGCCGGCAAGCTCGAAGACCTGGGCGTGAACGGCGTCGAGCTGGTCGACTTTGGCATGACCACTTCGCCGGCCAAGGCGCCGGACAAGCCCGAGTTGGTGACGATCGCCTTTGAGTCCGGCGTGCCGGTAGCGGTAAACGGCAAACGAATGTCGGCGCTCGACGTCGTGCAGGAACTGAACAAGATCGGCGGCCGCAACGGCGTGGGGCGGATCGACATGGTCGAGAACCGCTTTGTCGGCATGAAGAGCCGCGGCGTTTACGAAGCCCCTGGCATGACGGTGTTGTACGACGCCCATCGTTACGTCGAGCAGTTGACGATGGATCGCGACCTGATGCACCTGCGCGACCGGCTGGCCCCTGAAGTGGCCGAGATGGTCTACTATGGCTTCTGGTACTGCGCCAAGTTCGACGCCCTTTTGGCATTCATTCGCGAGGCGCAAAAGCCGGTGACCGGCGAAGTGACCCTCAGCCTGTACAAGGGAAACATCAACATCGCCAGCCGCACCAGCCCCAGAAGTCTGTACGACGAGGCCATCGCCAGCATGGAAGGTGGCGGCTCGTACAACCAGACCGACGCCGAGGGCTTCCTGCGGATTCAAGGCCTGCCCGTGCGAGTCCAAGGCCGGGTGAATAAGAGAAGTTACTAGCGGCTAGTTGCTGGTTGCTAGTGAAATGCAACTGGCTACTACGTCGAACGAGCCTCGATCTGTCCTGTATTCTCATTTCTAGCAACCAGCAACCAGCAACTTCCCTCACCATGATCCACCTCGTTGTCCATCTGACGGTCAAAGCCGAAGCCGATATTCCCAAGGTCAAAGAGCTGCTCATGGAGCAGGGTCGGCTCTCGCGCCAGGAGCCGGGCTGCGTGCGGTTCGAGTGCTACCACTCGGAAGTCGATGCCAAGGTCTTCTTCCTGTGCGAATACTGGGACTCGCAAGAATCACTCGACGCCCACCGTAAGGCCCACGCCTATCTGACGATTTACGCGCCCCAGGTCTTGCCGCTGGTCGATCGCACCGGTCACAAGTCCGTGTTGCTTCGCTAGAATACGACGCTTCGGTAGAATCCGATCGGGGCTCCGCTAGAATAGAATCTGAGGGCAGACGTTGGACACCTCGGCTATCGCACCACGAGGCACCCAAACGTGACCATTCGCATCGGAAACGGCGCCGGCTTTTTGGGGGACAATCTCGACGCCCCGCGCCGACTGGTCGAGTCGTCGGAACTCCACTATCTGACGCTCGAATATCTGGCCGAGCTGACGCTGTCGATCCTGGCCCGCAGCCGCGAAAAGGACCCGCAGGCCGGCTATGCCCAGGACTTCATCGAAGTGCTGGGAAGCTTGCTGCCGGCGCTGCGCGAGCAGGCGACGTTGCGCATTGTGACCAATGCCGGCGGTATGAACGCGCCGTCGTGCGTGCGTCGCGCGTCCCAGTTATTGGTCAATGCCGGCCTGGGGGATATGCCCATCGGCATGGTGACCGGCGACGATCTGTTACCGCGGCTGGAAAGCCTGCGCCGCGCCGGCTGTGCGCTGGCCCATCTGGACACGGGGAAGCCGCTTGATTCGCTGCACACCGATGTGGTGAGCGCGAACGCCTATCTAGGAGCCCGCGAGATGGTCACCGCCCTGCACCGCGGGGCGCGGATGGTGATCACCGGTCGCGTGGCCGACGCATCGCTGACCGTCGCGCCAGCCGTGCACGAGTTCAACTGGCGGTGGGACGACTGGCACCGGCTGGCCGGGGCGAGCGTGGCCGGCCATTTGATTGAATGTGGCGCCCAGGCCACCGGCGGCTATCACTCGCGTTGGAACTCGTTGGACCTGGCACACGTCGGCTACCCGATCGCCGAGCTTAACGCCGACGCGACCTGCACGATCACCAAGCCCGACGATTCGGGCGGAGTGGTGAGTCGTGAAACGATCTGCGAGCAGTTGGTCTACGAAATCGGCAACCCGGCCCACTATTTGACCCCCGACGTGGATGTTGACTTCACGGGGGTCGAGGTCGCCGAGATGGGGGCAAATCGTGTGGCCGTGCGCGGCGCGCGCGGGCACATCGCCCCGGAAATGTACAAAGTCTCGCTCACCTACCGGGCCGGCTACATGGCCAGCGGCTCGCTGTTGGTCTATGGCCCCGACTGTCGGGCCAAGGCGCAGGCGTGCGCTGACATCATCTTCGCCCGACTGGAACACGCCGGCTGGACCTACGATCGCAAGAACGTCGAACTGCTGGGGCTTGGCCAAGGCGTGCCGGGGCTGGCACCGTCGTCGGGTGCGGAGCCGAGCGAATTGATGCTGAGGATCGCGGTCAGCGACCCGCGGCGCGAAGCGGTGGAACGATTCACGCGCGAGTTCGCGCCGCTGGCGACCGCCGGACCGGCCGGTCTGGCGGGCTATACGGCCGCCCGCGGCACGGTGCGGCCGGTCTATGCCTATTGGCCGACGCTGGTGCCGCGTCACCTGATCGAAACACGCTGCGACGTGAAGACCGCTCAACAGTGGCTTGACGCGGAAGTCGGCACGGAGGCGCACCGATGAGCGACGCCCCGCAAATCACCCTCAGCGAGATTGCCCATTCGCGCAGCGGCGACAAAGGGAACCACGCCAACATCGGCGTCGTGGCCCACACGCCGGCTGGGTACGAATGGCTGTGCGAACACCTGACCGTTGAGCGCGTGGCGGAATACTTTCGCGGGCTCGAGCCGACGCGCGTCGAGCGATTTGAATTGCCGCGGATCGGGGCGCTGAATTTCGTTTTGTACAACGTGCTCGGTGGTGGCGCGAGCTTGTCGTTGCGGATGGATACGCAAGGCAAGTTGCTGGGGACCGCGATTGCCCAGTTGCCGCTGCCTCGGCCGGAACATTTGAGCGAGATGTTGCGACGAGTTTAGCGATTGATTGTCAGAGGCTCGGCGTCAGGAATCGTACGCACAAGGCCCCCGGCGACTCGCCGGGGGCTAAAGGGTTGATGGTTCGCGGGGCGTGGATCGAAGGTTCATAAGCAGAGATCGTTTCGATGACTGCGTTAGTCAAAGTTCACGTCCACGAGCATGTCGCCTCGATCATTTTGAATCGGCCCGAGAAGCGCAACGCCCTCTCTCGAGCGCTGCTCCAAGAGCTGCACCAGGCGCTGGACGATTTGCACCAGGAGCGCCGTGTGCGCGCCGTAGTGGTCACGGGAGCCGGCACGGTGTTTTGCGCGGGGATGGATCTGTCGGAAATGCTCGCCACCAGTCAGGAGCCCGATGCCCACGCCCAGTGGTATCGCGACGCCGAGACGTATCAGGATCTGATGCTGAAAATGCTGCGGTTCCCCAAGCCGCTCGTGGCCGCGGTCAACGGGCCGGCCTTGGCCGGCGGGGCGGGCATCATGCTGGCGTGCGATATCGTCGTCGCGGCGCGCGCGGCCTCGTTTGGGCTGCCCGAGCCGCTACGCGGCATTGTGGCCGGGGTGGTCTCGCCGATGTTGCACTTTCGTGTCGGGGGCGGGCAATCGGCGCGGCTGTTACTCAGCGCGCAAACGGTCGACGCCGAAGAAGCCCACCGGATCGGGCTATTTCATGAGCTGGTCGACAACACTGACCTGGTCTGGGCACGGGCCAGCGAAGTGGCGGGCCAATGTGCCCAGTGCGCCCCCGAGGCGTTGCAACTGACCAAGCGGATGCTGAACGAAACGATTGGCGATCACCTGACAACGATGCTCGCCGCCGGCGCCGCCGCCAGCGCCACCGCCCGGACCACCGAAGCGGCGCAAGAAGGCTTGAAGGCGTTTCTTGAAAAGCGCAAGCCGGAGTGGAAGTAGGTGGGGGTAGAGCGATTAGCTGTTAGCAATTAGCGACTAGCCGGAGCCGCACAGCGCAGCGCCACGTTTTTCTGCTGTTCCGAATCTAATCGCTAGTTGCTAATCGCTTCTCGCGACTCCTGTTGCCAATTCTCCCCTGTTGCCTTTCGGCAACATCGTGGTGTTGTGCGGTGTTGATTCTTGGCAACATGGCCCACCTTGCCTCCTTTTGGCCAGCAATTCGCCGGAACACGCAAGACTGCTAACTGCAATGACTTACGGCCAGCTACTCGAAGAACCATCACTTCTTGGCATCGGGCGTGCTTTTAACCTGCTCCGCGTCACGACCGTCGACACCGAGCACGCCAGCCAAGGAGAGCGCTTTGCGAAAGTCAGCCCCCAAGTCGGCCTTGTCCACCAAGCCTGGTCGTCTGTCCGAGGACGATGTCCTAGACGCCGTGCATGACGAGTTCGAGACGCCGGCCCACGGCGACGCCGAGGCCCGCAACGAAAGCGTCGAGCGCGACGAGGACGACTTCGACGCCGAGGTCGAATCGCTCGACGAGGAAGAGGAAGCAGAAGCGGAAGGGGCGGCCGACGACGAGCATGGTGACAATCTGCTCGAAACCGGCGGCCGCATCGACGACCCGGTTCGCATCTATCTGATGCAGATGGGCGAGATTCCGCTGATGACGCGTGACCAGGAAATCTCGGCCGCCCGCCGCATCGAACACGCCCGGACCCGCTTTCGCCGCAGCCTGCTGTGCAGCGATTTCATCCTGCAAGGGGCGGTCGGGCTGTTGAAGAAGGTCCAGGCCGGCAAGCTCCGTCTGGATCGTACGGTCGACGTCTCGGTAACCGACATCAAGGAAAAGAAGCAAATCCTCGGCTTGCTCGAGCCCAATTTGCGGACGCTGTCCCACTTGCTGGCCCAGAATCGCCAGGACTTCCGTATTGTCATCAGCCGCAGCCAATCGGCCGACGCGCGGCGCACCGCCTGGCGCCGGTTGATCAAACGCCGCTACAAAGCCATTCGCCTGATCGAAGAGTTGCGGCTTCGCACCCAGCGGTTGCAGCCACTGGTCGAATCGCTGGACCAAATCGCTCGGCGGATGACCGAAGTGGCCCGTGAACTGGCGGCTCACTTGAAGGCGGGTGACGACGCCAACCGCGTGGCGCGGCTGCGCAAGGAGTTGCGTTACCTGATCCGCATTACGCTGGAAAGTCCGACCACGCTGCGCAAGCGGACGGCCCGGACCACTTGCTATCAGATCGAATATGACGAGGCCAAGCGGGTGCTGTCGGCCGCGAACTTGCGGCTGGTGGTCTCGATTGCCAAGCGGTATCGCAATCGCGGCCTGAGCTTCCTGGACTTGATCCAGGAAGGAAACACCGGCCTGATGCGCGCCGTTGACAAGTTCGAGCACGCCCGCGGCTTCAAGTTCTCGACCTATGCCACGTGGTGGATTCGCCAGGCGATCACCCGGTCGCTGGCCGACCAGAGCCGGACGATTCGCTTGCCGGTCCACATGATCGAGACGATGGGTCGCGTGCGGCTGGTGTCGCGTGACTTCCTGCAACGCCTGGGTCGCGAGCCGACGCTGGAAGAGCTGGCACTGGCCACGAACTTGTCGATTGACGAGGCTCGCTGCGTGCTGAAAATGACGCGTCAGCCCCTGTCGCTCGACCAGTCGGTAGGGGACAACGACGACAGCTTCTTCGGCGAGTTCGTCGAAGACCATCGCGAGATCGATCCGCTGCACAACATGAGCCAGGATCTCTTGAAGCAGCGCGTGACCGACGTGCTGAACAACCTGAACTATCGCGAGCGGGAGATTCTTCGCCTGCGATACGGTCTGGCCGACGGCTACTCGTACACCTTGGAAGAGGTGGGCAAAATCTTCTCGGTCACCCGCGAACGCGTCCGTCAGATCGAAGCCAAGGCCGTTCGCAAGCTGCAACACCCGCAACGAGCCCGCGACCTGGCCGGCTTTGTGGACGGCGCGGCGGGGATTGCGTAAGGGAATGCTTAATGCTTAATTGAGGTGCCACGGACGGCTGGCTCGATGCCGCTACTCTCCTGCTAGCGGCGATGCTGTACAAATGCCTATTGACTGTGTACAGCCGTATATTATATTGCCGATAAGGGGAGAGGTGGTGGATCGGTGGTCTAGCGGTATTTGCCGCTGAATCGCCTGATTCCGCCGAGTGAACTCAACCTTATTGAGTCAATGGACCTAAAGCCCCATTTCGAGCGGTCCCAGCCCGCCGAGTGCTTGAGGGTGGCACGGCCCACCTAAGGATTCGATCGGCAAATCAACAAACATGCGTGGTTGCCGCCCCGTTCTCGCGGGTCGGCAACACAACGGAGGACAACGCGCCATGGTGAACCTCGATTGTTTGACGGAGCGGCAGCGCGAGGTCTATGAGCTGATTCGCGACAAGATTCGCGCCCGCGGCTATGGTCCAACCGTTCGCGAAATCGGCGAACACTTCAAGATCAACTCGCCCAACGGCGTGATGTGTCACTTGAAGGCCCTGGAGAAAAAGGGGCTGATCATCCGCGAAGCCAACATGTCGCGAGCCATCACACTGGCCAACGAACCGGTCGAGCGGCGGGGCCTGCGCCTGGCCGGGCAAATCGCGGCCGGCGTGCTGCACGAGGCGGTCGAGCAGGACGAGCAGATCGACTTCGGCGACTTCTTTGACTCGGACGAGCATTACGTCCTGAGCGTCAAAGGGGACTCAATGATCGAGGACCAGATTTGCGATGGCGACTATGTGGTCGTCCACAAGCAAGAGACGGCCTCGCGCGGCCAGGTGGTCGTGGCCATTACCGACGAAGGGGAGGCTACGCTCAAGCGCTGGTATCCCGAGGGGAAACGCATTCGCCTGCAACCAGCCAACTCGTCAATGGCACCGATTTACGTAACCAACGCGCGAGTGCTAGGCGTCGTCGTCGGCGTGGTCCGTAAGGTGCATTAAGAGGCAGCGTAGAGAGTCCGCGTGCATCGCTTTGTAGGGTGCTATGTGAGCACCAGCTTTTTACGCCGCAGGCCTTTCACCATTGCACAAGGCCGCTTGGCCTGCAGCGCGATGATTTGGTGCCCACAGGGCACCCTACGAAGGCGGTCGCGTCAGCGTCGCGTCGGTACGCTTTACGCCTCGGCTTCGGCCGATTCCTGGTTCAGCTTGTTGTACAGCGTCTTCAGGCTGATGCCGAGTTCCTCGGCCGTCTTCGGCTTGCTCCCCTTGTGCCGCTCGAGCGATTGATGGATTGCGCTCATTTCCAGCTCGCGCAGGGTCTTGCCCGCGGGACCAATCTTGAAGTGCGGCCCGCGGAGCCGCTTCTCGTGAAAGCGAATTGGCAGGTGCTGTGTCGTGATCGGCAATGAATCGGCCATGATCGAGGCATGCTCGATCACGTTGGCCAACTCGCGGACGTTGCCGCTCCAGACGTAGCCCTGCAGCGCGTTGAGCGCGTCCTCGGTGAACAAGGGATCGTTCGGCCGAGCGTGCGGCCGCTGACGCCGCAACAGATATTCGGCCAACTCGGGCACGTCGTCGCTCCGCTCGCGCAGCGGTGGCACGCGAATCTCGAATGTATTGATCCGGAACAGCAAGTCCTCGCGGAAGTCACCCTCGGTGACCATTTTTTCCAGATCGCGGTGCGTGGCGCATACCACGCGCACGTCGACCGTCAGCGCGTCGTTGTCACCCACGCGACGAATCTCGCCGCTTTCCAGCGCGCGGAGCAGCTTGGCCTGCATCGCCCGCGGTAGCTCGCCGATTTCGTCCAGGAACAACGTGCCGCCGTTGGCCACTTCGAACAGGCCGACGCGGTGCTCGTCGGCGCCGGTAAACGCGCCGCGACGATGGCCGAATAGCTCGCTTTCGATCAGGTGTTCCGGCAGCGCGCCACAATTGATTGCCACGAACGGCTTCTCGGCGCGCAGGCTTTGATCGTGAATCGCCCGGGCCACCAGTTCCTTGCCGGTGCCAGTTTCGCCCAGAATCAACACGGTCGAATCGGTTGGCCCGACCTTGCTGATCCAATGGCGGACCTGCTGCATGGCCGGAGACTTGCCGATCAGTTGCGGCGTTCCCTCCAGTTTTTGCAGACGCAGTTGCAGCGCCCGGCACTTGTTGGTCATTTCGCGCTTATCGGCCACGCGTTCAAGCAGAGCCTTCAGCTCGGCCAGCTTGTAAGGCTTGGTCAGGTAATCGAACGCGCCATGCCGCAAGGCGTGGATCGCCGATTCGAGCGAGGCCTTGCCCGTGAGCACGATCGCTTCGGTATCGGGGGATAATTGCTTGCAACGATCGATCACCTGCAGGCCCGTCAGCTTGGGCATGTCCAAGTCGACCAGGATACAGTCATAGGTGTTCAGTTCGAGCGCAGCCACGGCCGTCGCGCCATCGGGACAGATGGTCACTTCGTGCCCCATGTGCGGCAATTCGACGCTCATCAATTGCTGCAGCGACGCTTCGTCGTCGGCAAACAACAACTTCAGTCGGTTAGGCTGCTTGGTAGTGATAAGCCAACTCCTTTTGCATCTCGGCCAAAGGCAACCGCACCGTAAAGCGCGCGCCCCGACCCGGTCCATCGCTGTGGGCTTCAAGTGCTCCGCCGTGGTCGGCGACGATTCGATAGGCGATCGACAATCCCAGGCCCGTCCCCTGCCCGCCGCGTTTGCGCGTGAAGAACGGCTCGAACAAGTGTTCGAGCACTTCCTCGGTCATGCCGTGTCCGGTGTCGGTCACCGACAGCTCGGCCTGGTCGCCGTGGGCGTCGATGCGGACGCGCACCTCGCCCTCGTCTTCCAGGCTGTCGAGTCCGTTGACCAGCAGGTTCAACACCACCTGCTTGATCTCTTGTTGGTTGATCATGACGAACAGCGGCACACCCGGTTCGAGTGTCACGTGCTTCGAACTGTAGCGCCCCAGGTGGCCGATCATGTCGATCACGCCGCCGACCAGCCCGCGCAACTCGACCGGCTGGCGGCGGACCTCGCCGATCCGCGAGAAGTCGAGCAGCTTTTCGGTGATTTCCTTACAGCGGAACGCCTCGGTCTGGATCATCCGCAGGTATTTGTGGGCCAGGTCGCGCTGGGACTTGTCCGACTTCAACAGCTCGTCCAAACGCCCTTCCAGCGACTCGGCCGCCATGGCGATCGACGCCAACGGATTGTTGATCTCGTGTGCCACGCCCGCGGCCAGAAAGCCGACGCTGGCTAGTTGCTCGCTGCGCACCACCTGCTTGGTCCGTTCCTGGACCTGCCGATCGAGGTCATCGCGAATCGTGCGGAAGCGAACGGTCATATCGTTCATCGCGCCGGCCAACTCGGCCATCTCGTCGTGCGAGTTCATCACGATGCGGTACTCGAAGTTGCCCCCCGCCACCTTGCGCGACCCCTTGATCAGCACCCGCAACGGCCGGAAGACCCAGTCGTAGAATAATTTAACCAGCAGAATAAACATGCCGGCCGCGAGAATGCTGGTCACGCAGCACAGCACGATCAGCGCGCGGTACTGTCCGCGGGCTTCTTCGGTGAACTCCTCGATGTTCAGGTGAAGATAGCTGGGCAGTTCGACCGCCCGCTCTTCCAGGTATTGCAACTCGGCGTTCAGTCGCGCCAGTTGGACGGCGTCGAACAGCCAATCGGGCTGTTGCATCGTCTTGTCGATACGTTCCAGTGAATGCTCGATCGAACGAACCGTGTCCCACTCGCGCTGGCTGTCGCCGATGGGATCGTCGGGCGAGTTGTCCGCCAGTTGAAAGCGATAGTTGGCCAACGTATTGCGGGTGGCGTCAACGTGGTGGCGGAACTCTTCCTGGGCCCATTGCAAGCTGGCCGACCGACCAAAGGGCGTGTCGGCCGGCGCCTCGCCCTGGCCGCGAATCTCGCTGAGCGCGACGCGCAAATCGCCGACGTGCTGCATCAGCTTGGTGGCGATGGGCAACTCGTACACGCGGCGCAGGCTGCGGACCAGGCTGCGGTAGGAATAGAGCCCTTCGATGCCGCCCCAGGCAATGAGCACCACCATCACGACTAGCAACGCCAGTCCGACGAAGAGCTTGTTCCGAATGGGCCAACGAGCCAGCAAGGCAAACTCCTTACCCAGCAAGCCGATTACCACGCGGGAATCGGCGATTCTCAACCACGCCACTGGACCATGAAACGGGGGCGATCCGGCCGGCAGAGGGCGGGAGTGTACCTATTCGGCCGTTTTGAGCAAATACGAACGGCCGGCCCGCTTTGCGATGCACCGGCCCGCTGCTGGCACGCTCGGGCTGTTCGGGCCGAATGAGAAAAACTACGCAGCTTGCCAGCAAATGCCGATCTAGGCGCAAAGGCTTTTGGTCGTTAGACTACAGCGTTTCGCACCCAGCATTTTCGTTCCCTTAGTGCCCTAGAGTGAGGATCGTGTGGTTAAGTTGACCGTTCGGGACCGTGAATCGATTCAAGAGGCGGTTCGCCGGTTCCGCAAGTTGGTGGAACGCAGCGGCATCAAGAAGGAAATGCGCCGCAAGGAATACTACGAAAAGCCCAGCGAAATTCGCCGTCGCGCCCGGCTGCGTGCCGAACGTCGCACGCGCCGCGTGATCCTCGGGCCGATGGCTCGCGTCTAGGTCTCGGCGGAATCGCCTAGCCGGCTGGTTTGCTCAGGCTGAAGATTGGCAGCATGATCGCCATGCCAATCGTCCCGACCACGCCACCCATCACCGTAATCATGATGGGCTCAAGCATGGCGGTCAGCCCTTTCAACGAGGTCTCGACTTCCTGTTCGTAGAAGTCGCTGACTCGTTCCAGCACCTGGCCCAGGCGACCCGTCCGCTCGCCGGCCGAGATCATCTGGACCAGCATCTGAGGAAACAACGGCTGGCCAGCTAGCGACTCGTGAATCTGCTGCCCTTCGACGACCTGATCCGAGACGTGCTTCCAGAGTTGTTCGTAATACCAGTTGCCCGCCACGTCGGCCGAAAGCTTCAGCGCGTCGAGCACCGGAATGCCGCTCCCCATCATCGTGCCCAGGGTGCGGATACTGCGGCCGATAGCAACCTTGCGTGACATCGTTCCCAACAGCGGCGCTCGGATCTTGATGCCGTCCCAGACCTTCTTGCCCGCTTCGGTTCGTAGCCCGTAAATCAGCCCCCCCACGACCACGGTGGTCCCCAGCAAGCACCAGTACCACTGGTTCACCAGCACGTTCGAGGCGGCCATCATTACCTTGGTCGGCAACGGCAGCTTGGTTCCGCGACTGGCGAACATCGGCGCGAACTGGGGCATGACGTAGGTCAGCAAAAAGATCGTGACCATCACGGCCAGCACCAACATGACCATCGGGTAGGCCAGCGCGGCCCGGACTCTGGCCCGGCTTTCCAGTTCCTTGCGCAAATAGGTGGCAATCCGTTCGAGCATCGGCCCCATCGTACCAGTCGCTTCGCTGGCCTTGATGAGCGAAACGTAAGTCTTGTCGAACAGCTTGGGATGCTTGGCCAGTGCGAGCGAGAAGTCTTCGCCCTGTTGCACGCTGTCGTGCAATTCGAGCAAGACACGCTTCAAGGTGGGGTTCTCTTCCTGAGCGGCCATCGATTCGAGCGCCTCGGCCAGCGCGATGCCGGTGTCGATCATCACCGCCAATTGCGTGCTGGCGTAGACCACTTCGGCCCGGGTGACTCGGCGCGGAAACAAGCTCGGCGGTGGCGAGAGGTCTTCGTTGATTTCCAGCACGGTGAAGCCGTCGCGGCGCAATTGCTGGCCGGCGTCTTCGGCGCTGGCGGCCTCAATTTGTCCTTCGTGCAAGCTTCCCTGGGGGTCGCGTGCCTTGTAGGCAAAAGCAGTGCTCATGATTCATCTCCCGTGGCGGCGGCGACCGCTTCGGCGTTCGGCGCCTCGCCGGTTTCGCCCGCGTCGCCGACGACATGCATGATTTCCTCGACCGTGGTCAGCCCTTCGCGCACCTTGCGGAAGCCGTCATGTCGGAGCGTGACCATTCCATTGCGCTGGGCGATTTGCCGGATGTTGATCACCGACGGGTTCGAGACGATCACGTCGCGCAGCTCATCAGTAATGTTCAACAATTCGTGGATACCCACGCGGCCGGTATAGCCGGTGTTGCGGCAGCGTTTGCAGCCGATGCCGCGATAGTAGGTTTCCATCGGGTAGCCCATCCGCTCGACCGTGCGACGGAGCGTGCGCGGCGGCTCGTAGGCCTGGCGACATTTCGAGCAGATCCGCCGCACCAGCCGCTGGGCCAGCACCATATTCAACGCCGCGCCGATCAGGTACGGCTCAACGCCGATATTGATCAGCCGCGTAATCGCCGAACAGGCGTCGTTGGTGTGCAGCGTGCTGAACACCATGTGGCCGGTCAGCGCCGCCTGGATGGCGGTGCGAGCCGTGTCCTCGTCGCGGATTTCGCCGACCATGATCGCGTCGGGGTCTTGCCGCAACAGGGTTCGCAGCGCCTTGGCGAAGGTCAGCCCAATGCGGTCTTGCACCTGGAATTGGTTGATCAGCGGCAAGTTGTATTCGATCGGGTCTTCAACCGTGCAGATGTTGTTTTCCATTGAACTGATCGAGTTCAAGCAGGCGTAGAGCGTGGTGCTCTTACCGCTGCCGGTCGGACCAGTGACCAGACAGATGCCGTTCGGCTCGCGGATGTTCCCTTGCAGGTCGGTCAGGATGTCTTCCGAAAAGCCCAGTTCTTCGAGCACCAGCGAGACGCTGCGCGTGTCGAGCACGCGAATCACCGTCTTTTCGCCGCGGGTGGTCGGAAACGTGCTGCAGCGCAAGTCGATCTTGCGACCGTCGAGCATCACGTGGATGCGGCCGTCCTGCGGCAAGCGGCGCTCGCTGATATCCATGCCGCCCATGATCTTGATACGGCTGGTAACCGCGTTCAGCAAGTGGACCGGCACTTCGAGCGACTTGTACAGCCGGCCGTCAATGCGATAGCGCACCCGCAGCACGCGCTCGGCCGGTTCGATGTGGATATCGCTGGCTCCTTCCTTGACGGCGTTGTAGATGATGAAGTTCACCAGCCGGATCACCGGCGACATGCCGGCCGATTCCTCGATGTTGCCGATGTCTTCGATCGCCTCTTCAATCAACTCGACGTCGCCGGCCTCGGACTCGTCGATGATGTCGTCGATGACGAACACCTTCGAGTTGGGCAGCGTGGTGAGCATGCGGCGAATGTCTTTCGCCGTCGACACCACCACCTGTACCTTGCAGCGGGACAGCGTGGCCACTTCCTCGAACAAGAACAGGTTGGCCGGCTCACAGACCGCCAGCGTCAACGTGTCGCCCACCTGAAACAGCGGCAGGACCAGGTTCTTTTCGATGAACTCGCGCGGCAAGACATCGACGATCTTGTTGTCGAAGATGCGCGTTTCGAGCTTGGCGTAGGGGAGCCGGTATTCGTGCGCGATGCACTCGGCGATCTGGTCCTCGGTACACGCGTCGATCTCGACCAGAATCTCGCCCAGCAGCTTGGTCTTATTGCTGTCGTGCTGCTCGCTGAGCGCGGCCTCGAGCTTCTCTTGCGTGACGTAGCCACGCTCGACCAGCAGATTTCCCAGGCGAAGCGGCGGTTGATTGGGAGTGGTCATCGACGTCCTCGCGCTATTGGTAGCTGCGTACCGCGTCGACGACGCTTTCGAATACTTCAAACCGCTGATCCAGCCGCGTGATCTCTAGAATCTTGCGGTTCTGCAGATTCGTCGTGGCCAGCTTCAGCTCCCCCCCTAGCCCGCGCAGCGAGTCTTGCGCCTCGACCAGCGCGGTCAACCCCTTGCTGTCGATCGTTTCGGTGGCGTCCAAATCCACGACCAAATTGCGGCGTTCCAATTGGCAAAGCGCGACCGAGATTTCGGACGCTTGCTCGTTCGCCACCTCCTCGGGAGTGTGGACGACGATCACGCCGCCAAAGATTTCCGTGGTCAGATTCATCGCCTAGTCCCTCGCCCCCGTCGTTTCGTCCGCGTCCGATCGACTAGACGGTGGCCGGCTCGTGGGCCACGCCGATGGCTTGTTCAACCAGGGTCAACAACTCGCGTGGGCTGAATGGCTTGCCCAACACGGCCCGCACGTCCCAGCGCCGAGCCAACTCTTCGTGCGACAATTCCATGCTCTTGCCCGACAGCATGAAGATCGGCATCGATTGCAGCTCGGGCTGCTGGCGAATGCGCTCGACCAGTTGCAGGCCGTTGAGTCGCGGCATCTGGCAGTCGGTGATCAGCAGGTCCGGCTTCACGCGTTGAATCGCCTGCCAACCGAACTCGCCATCACACGCGCACTCGACCTCATAGCCGGCTCGGACCAGCTTGAACTCCGCCGCCTTGGTGATGTGCAACTCGTCGTCGCACAGCAGGATTCGTTTTCCCATGATGTTCCGTCCCGTGAGCTGTAAACCTCAGAACGCCCCACTGCGATCAAGTGTTCCGATTGGCCGCCGGCAGGTTGATCCGGAACGTACTGCCCACGCCCAACTGGCTGGTCAGCGTCAGCTTGCCGCCATGCACGTCCTCGACAATGTGCCGCGCCAGCGGCAACCCCAGGCCCGTGCCCGAGGCCATCTGCGTGTCTTTCTCGACGCGGTAAAACTTCTCGAACACGCGCTGGCAATCCTTGGGGGACAGCCCGACGCCGGTGTCTTCGACCTCGAATTGCACCTGGCCGTCATCCAGTCTGCTGCGCAGCGTCACCAGCCCGCCCGGCGCCGTGTACTTGACCGCGTTCGACAACAGGTTGAGCGCGCCTTGCAGCATCAGGTCGCGATCGACAAAAACGCCCAGGTACAGCGGGCTCAACTCAGCCCGCAAGGAAATCTGCTTGGCCTCGGCCATCGGCTGGACCACGCGGATCGCGTCGTTCAGCACATCGTTCAGCGACTGGCTTTGCTTGCTGACCTTGACCACGCCAGCTTCGATGCGGGCGATGTTCAACAGGTTCTCGATCAGTCGTTGCAAACGCTCGGTCTGTCCGGCGATGACTTCCAGGAATTGGTCCCGGGTTTCCGCGTCTTCGGCCTCGCCATCGGCCAACATCTCGACATAGGCCTTGATGCCGGCCAGCGGGGCTTTCATCTCATGGCTGGCGTTGGAAACAAATTCAGCATGACTGCGGAGCAGTTCTTTCGTCGTGCTTACATCACGCAGTACGGCCACCACGCCTTGGCTGCCCGATTGTTCATCGGCATTGGCTTCGTCGGCCAGATTGGTGACCAAGACGTTGTAGGCGCGGCGTTCGCCGCCGGCCGTTTCAAACTCGATGTCTTCGCTTTTCGCCACCGGACCTTTGCGGCGGCGGGCATCGGCCAACAGCGCGACCAGCTTGTCGCAGTGGGCCAGCCGCGAGAAGACACGCGTCTCGGCCTTCCCGAGATCAAGCGACAACAGCGACTCGGCCGTTTCATTGGCCAGCAGCAATTCGTCGAACTGGTCGACCACCAGGACCGGAGCGTCGATCTTGTCGACGATGGCCAGCGCGCGTTCCTTTTCAGCGGCTTCCCGGCGGCAGCGCAATTCGAGCGCCGTGCGGGCGTGGTCGGCGTCGGCCTGGCGAGCGGCCTGGGCGGCCAGCACATCGCGCAGCCGGAACAAGGCCGACGCGCACGGCGTGCCATTATCGATCGAGGGCAACGAGTCGAGCACCGCCGAAGCCGACTGGCCTGGTTGATCGAAATCGGCCAGGCGGGTGATGAATTGCCGCGCCTCGCGTAGTTGTTTCACCTGACGCCGCCGCAGGTAGTCGGCGACACAAGCCGCGACTAGTGCTGAGCAGAGGAACAAGCACCACTGGGTCAAACGACCCAGCGACGTCGGCGCAAGCAGCGCGACGGCGCAACCTGTCGATAGCGCGAGTGCGCCGATCGACAGGCTCGCTTCAACTGCCCAACCGTTTCCTTTGTTCAACGCCTTCATCATTCGCACACGGCAAGTGATCTGATCGTGGTAGCGTCTCGGAAATCGTCGAGGAGCGAACTATGATCGCACGTCGAACGATCCGACGGCTGCCAGACCCGGCTTGGGGGTTATCCCCTCGGTGGGTCTCTTTTTGGCAACACGAATGGCGCGAAATTGTAGCTTGCCGTTAAGGGCGGGTTACGCGCTCAGGCCCGAAGAGGGCCGCAACTTGCAACCGCCAGTGCGATGTCGCACATACGGCAACGTCAGAGAGGACCGAACGCAATTCCGTCTACGCCGGTCGCGCCGATTGTGACGGCGTCTAGGGCTGAGTGGCGAACCGGCGGTCGAGTTGCCGGGCCCGTTGCAGATGCTCCTGGGCGGCGTCATCTTCGCCCAGTTGACGCAACGTCGCCCCCAGCAGGAAATGCGTGGTGGCCCGCGCTTCGTCGAGGGCTACGGCCCGCTCCAAGGCGCCGCGAGCCTCTTGATAACGCTTCAGGCGGTACTGGGCGGTTCCTTCGATTTCAAGCAGTCGCACCGCACGCGGCCAGCGTTCCCGCGCCGCCGCGCACAGTTGTGCCGATAATTCCGGCTGTTCATGCCTGAGGGGTAACACTGCCGCGTCGATTGCCTCGGCTTCGGTGGTGTCCGTCTGGTCGATCAACCGCGTCAGATATTTCTCGGCGGTGGTCACGTTATCGGACGCCAGGGCCTTGGTTGCCAAGGCCAACAACCGCCCGGCAGTCTCGGGCTTGGCCGCGATGTGATCGGTGGGAAGCAGCGGTCGAGCGTTCGTGTTCAATCGCCCTGGCGCGTTCGACTCGGCGGGTGTGCGATCACTGGGACCGTCGGCCGAAAGGCGAAGGATGCGAGGCTCGTCGGGGCGCCGCGCCTGGCGACGCGAACTGGCCCCCGAGTGGCGTGAGTCACTGGAGTCGCCTCGCGCTGGAGCTTGATTGGAAACGGGGGCGGTTTCCGGCACGTCGGGCGGCGGCACGGGCATGGCGTCAACTCCCACGCGGGCCGCGAGTTCGTTCACTGCATCGGCGTCGGGATGCCGCTGTTGCAGCGCGCCGACACGCTCGGCGCCTTCGTTCTCGTCGCCGAGCGCAACACTGAGTTCAGCCTTCAGCAAATCGCCCGAGGCCTCCTCGCTGGGCGGTTCAGGCATCGCTAATGACGCCTTTTTGGCCGAGCGCCCGATGGACTGGCTGACACGTCGCGTACGATGGGCCTGGGTCACCCGATCGATCGGAGCGGGCGCGGTTCCCTCGGCGCGCGCCGCCCGATCGAAACAGGCCAAGGCGTCTTTCTCATGACCGGCAGCGTCGTAGACCACGGCCACGGCGTGCAAGGCGTCGGCGTCTTCGGGAAACGCGGCCAGTACTTGCCCTCCACGCTTGCAGGCCTCGTCCCAGCGTTCGTCGGCGGCCAGCGATTCGAGCAATAGCAAATGAGCCTCGCGCAGCTTGGGATTGCGCTCGATGAGTGGCCTAAGCTGTTCGTTGCAGGCCCGGTAGTTCTGATGATCGAGGAACGACTTGGCCGCAGCCAATTGGGCCTGATCGCGGCGCGATTCAAAGTCCTGGCAAGCGGCCGCCATACGCTTGGCGCGCATCGGCCGGACATCCTCGGCCACCAATTGGCGGCGCAGCGCGCCGCAGCCAGCCAATAGGCATAGCCCTATCGCGATGGCGCCGATTTGTCGTGCGCTATTTCCCATCGCTCACCGCTTCCGGAACCTTGATGGAGCGGATCTCGCCGGAGATGCCCGGATCCTTCGGGTGCATGGCCCGACCAGTGCCCGGTCGTCCCTGCAATTCATCGAGCAGCCAGGGCGAGACGTTTTCGCCGTCGAGCAGTTTTGCAGTCGTGTCGTTGGCCGGAGGCGCCGGCGGCGTGTTTGGCATCGTGTTTCGCAACGTGCGATCGACCTTGCGGTCCAGCGGTTCGGGCCGGCGCAACGTCGGCGTCCCCATCAGCTCGGTTCGTAAATCCATCGCCTCGCGGTTGCTGGGATCGAACTTGACGGCCATGTCGGCATAACGACGGGCAGTAATCAGATCCCCTCGTTCGATCGCTTCGCGCGAGCGGCGAATGAACCGACGAGCCGAGTGCGACCGGCTCAGCAGGGTCTGGCCGTCGCGGGCCACGGTCTGTCGGCGTTCAAAGTCTTGTCGATCTTCGACGCTTTCCGCGTCGTAATCCGGCGAGTAGACAATCCGCGGGGTGACCAGCACCAGGATTTCGCGGCGCACGATCGAGTCGGTCTTGGTGCGGAACAACTGTCCGACGTACGGCAGGCTGCCGATGAACGGCACTTGCGTCGTATTGCTCTGCAAGTCTTCTTCCAGCAAGCCGCCGATGATCACCGTGCAACCGTCGTAGCACATGATGTTGGTGGTGACTTGCGTGACGTTCTTGGATGGCACGTTGTTCACGCTTTGACCGGCGCTGGAGATTTCGGGGTGAACCTCCATGCGAATCGACCCATCGGCCGAAATGAACGGCCGCAAGCGCAGTTGCGTGCCAATGTCCAGAAACTGGACCGTCTGCGTCGTGAAGGTTTGAGTAACGGTCGAGGTCGTGTACGGAATCTGCGAGCCAATCAGAATCTCGGCGCGCTGCTTGTTCAGGCACAACAGCCGCGGCTGGGCGATGACGTTGATGTCGCCGATCGTTTCCAAGGCCGTGATGAACACGCCGAGCGAATCATCCAGAAAGGCGAATGACAGCCCTCCTTGGGTGAAATTGAACTGCCCCACGGTGCCGCCGGTGGTGCCGTCGGGCACACCCGTGCCGTTCAGCGGATTGACGCGCGGCTGGCCGATGCCAAAGCGGACGTTCTGTTGATCGCGGAGGAATTGCCAATTGACGCCGAATTGGTTTTGGTCATTGAGCGTGACGCTGAGGACCATCGCCTCGATCGCCACTTGCATCGGCCGCCGATCGAGTTCACGCACGACTTCGTCGATCTGGCAAAGGACGGCTTCGTAGTCCTGGACCAGCACCGCCTCGCCGTGCGCCGGGCCGTCGCCGCCGGCGTCGTTACTGTTCACGGCAATGCCAATTTGGGCCGGCGTGGTTACGCTCAGCTTGCCGACCGACGGCGTCAACAGCGGCGTCAGCAACGCCATCAATTCCTTGGCGGGCACGTAATTGGGCCGATAGACGCGCGTGCCGATCTTGTCGAGCGCGACTCGCAAGTCGGCGAAATCCTTCGGCGTACCCACGTATAGGAAGGCCCCTTCGCGCCGGCTGACAAAGCCCGTGCTCTTCAGAATGGCGTCCAGGGCATCGTCGACTTCCACGTTGTTGAGGACCGCGGTAACGCGTCCCTCGACGTTGGCGCTAGCCAGGATGTTCAAGCCGGCCTGCTCACTGAGCAAGTCGAGCACATCGCGCAGGTCGGCCGACTGCATGTTCAGCGTGATCTTCTGCACGCCGTCGGCGTCCTTCTTCATTACGAATTCCGACTTGCCGGCCGGCTCGGCCGGGGCCGGGAGTTCAGCCTTCGGTTGCGCTGCTGGTCCCACGACATTCGGATCGTCCGCGCCCCGCGCTGGAGTGGGGGCCGCATTTACCGGCGGGGCAATGGCTGGTCCGCCGGGCGCCGCTCCCGCCTGGTTTTGCGTCGCGGCCGCCTGCGCGCTTTGCGTGAGCATCTGCTTCACTTCGGGAGGGAAGCCGGCCGGCATTTGCCCATTCAAGACCTGCTGCATCATCTCGGGATTCGATTGAATCGTAGTGAGCGCCTGCTGCAGCGCTTGCTGCTTCTCGGGTGGATACTGGCTCAGGATCGCGGCCGCCTGGTCGGGGCTGATCGGGTTCGAAGTGGCCATCGTCGGCGGCAAGGCCGCCACGCGCAGCGTCGTGGGCCCGGCAATTCGCGGCTCGGTGCGCATCGCCTGGGGATAGCCATAGCTGAACACCGGCGGCGCGGGAGGCTCGCTGGGATGAGACGTGGTGGCTGGCGGCAACATTTCGACCGCGCGAGGGCCGTCGGGCTGGCTGAGTTGCGGCACGGGCTCGACGCGAGCTTTGACAACAATCGACGGAGCCACGCTCGCGACGGTCGCCGACCGCGGAGTCGTGAACAGAGCGAGCATGACGGCGGTGGTCACGCCCAGCGCGCCACAGCCCATCAACAGCCATGCTTTCAACGATCGGTTCATCGTCATCCGTGACGCAATAGGGGGGCGTTCGCCCCGCGGTGTTAAGGCGTTAGGGCCGCCGCGGTCTGCTTGCCGGTCGGTTGGTTGCTGGTCATTGTGTTGCGGCGAATCTTCAAGGGAAACTCACTACCTTCACGGGCGAGAACCACATGCCCCACTTCGACGCCGACGAGCGTGAAGACAATCGCCCGGCTGACCGGCACCTCGTCGCCAAGCTGGTAGGTCTTGCCATTGATCGTTGCCTTGCGCACTCGCGCGATCATGGTGCTGCTCAGTTCCAGGCCTGACTCTTGTGGCGTGCATACCGACCGGCTCTGTTGAACCGCCTGTTCCTGTTGGGCGGCTTTAGCCTGGGCCTCGGCAATTTCTGTTTCACTCGGTGGCAGCTTGACCAGGGCGAACGGGTTGCGCCCTTGATCCTCGGTCCACACGAACGGCTTGGTTTCCAAATCGGCGGTCATCCACTGGTCCAGGTCTTGCCAGCGCCAAGTTGGCGCCTTGTTGTCGTGATTGATTGGCGAAGCCGGCGCCGGAGCAGTCCCCGCGGCTACTGGCGACGGCGCGGGTGCCGCAGCGGCAGTGCTCTTCGGCATCAGCAACGGCAGCCAGAACCACACAGCCACCAGGCCGAGCAGTCCGAGCATGGCCGCCTTCTTCTGGTTGGCCTTCAACTCGCGTTGTAATTGGTTGGCGTAACGTGATAGTGACACGGTCATCTCACACGGCCCGGCAGCACAGCGGCGCTATACCACGCGGGCTCTTCTGTTATCGGCCAGAAAAGTTTCCCTATTCAGTCTGATCGGAATTTACGGCAAAGATTGCCAGGTTTGCCTCGCATTCCAACTTCGCGGTGGCATCGCTGCCATGATGGATATTCAGATCCTCGACCCAGATTCGCGCCGGCAACCGCTCCCAGGCCGCTAGCAACTGCAGCAATTGCGAATAGCTCCCCCGGCAACCAATGCGTACCGAAACGCGCTGCATCTGGGCCAGCGAAGTTCGGCTGTCAGGCGTAAAGCGGGTCGCCTCGACGCCAGCGTCGCGCATGGCGTCGGCCAGGCGTGAGAACACCTGGGCCAGGTCGGCACTGCTGCTTGACGGACCTTGCCAATCGGCGACGTAGGTTTCGATTTCGGCTTGCTCGGCCTGGGCGCTGCGAATTTCGGCGCGCAGCTTGTCGGCGGTCATGGCGAAGGCCAGTTTGTTCTGGATGTCGGTACCCATGGCGGCCACCTCGCGCTGAGCCGGCAGGAAGAGCAGCCAAACGTAAGCGACCGTCCCCAGTGCGATGGGCATCGTGACCAGCCAGGTTTTGTTCTTCAGGCGATCGAACATGATCGTGGCGGCATGCGGTTAGGGATTGGGCGTCAGGGGACTTAACGCGCCGACTGTCGACTCGGCTGGTCGCGGACCGGCGGGCCCGCGCCGTTGGCCGTAACCCGGGCGAACTAGAACTCGGACGGTAAAGCGTAAATGCGCCTGGTCCCGTTCCAGCGAAGCCAATTCGTTTTCGGCCAGCAATGGTTCGCGTGTCAGCAGGCTCAAGTAGTTGTGCAGCGAGGCGTCGTCGCGCGTCGTCCCTTCCAGGTAGATCACGATGCGCGACTGGTCGGCTTCATCACGAACTTTTTCCAGGTCGCGTTCGACGGGGGTGCGCATGTCAGCCGCCGCGACGCCTGGCTGGGGTGGTGGCGCGGCCACCGTGGGTTCCGTGCGAATCTGCTCGCGCTGAAAGCGCACGCGTTCCAGCAGCACATCATTGGGCAACGGCGCGGCGATCGAGGCCAGCAACTGCGAGCGGGGCCAGGGGTGGCGCAGGTACGTAAGCAGTTCCGCCTTCGCACGCAGGGGTACCAGCGTCTGGCGGATATTGGCGAGCTTCTGGCTTTCCAATTGGGCGGCTTGGTAATGGAGCGTGGCGTCGTCGAGTTGAGCCTGCACCTGGCGTCGCTGGCACATCTGCCCAACCTGGGTGGCGCAAATCGCGCCGCCAAACAGAACGAGCACGAGCATCCGCCACCACTTCGAGTGGCGTTGCACGTCAACCTGCCGGTAGCGGTCGGGCAGGAAATCGATTTGTTTGATGTTCGTGCTCATGATTCGCTGGAACGCGCGCCGCTATTCGGTTGGCCTCAGCGCCAGGCCGATGGCCACATCCCATTGCGTGTTACGCCCGGCGAGCGGGGTCGACTCGAAACTGCGCAGCGGGTTTCCCAATTCACACTTGGCATTCAGCGCCGTCGACATCCGCTCGGCCAGCACCGAGGTCGCTTCGCCGCCCGCCAGCACCACGCGCTGCAGCGCCTGGCCGCGAAAGGTGACGTTGTGATAGCGTATGCACAGGGCGACTTCACCCAATAAGCGCTCCAGCACGGGGCGAACCGCTTCGTTCACGCTCCGCGCGACTTCAGGATCCTGCTGATCGACGCGCCGGTCGCCATTGTGACGTCGCAGGCCCCAGGCGTCGGCCACGGTCATCTTCAAGCCGCGGGCCAGCGCCTCGTCGAAGTGCCGACCGCCGATATCGATATATTTCAAGAACGAGACTTCATCGTTCCGGGCGATCATTACCGTCGTGCTTGAATTGCCGACGTGGACGTACATCACCCGCTGGTCGCGATCGTTGTCGCGGCGATATTGCAATTCGTAACAGCGCAGCAAGGCGCTGGCTTCCAACTCGACCGCGCGCGGGCGGAAACCAGCGTCCTCGATCAGTTGCAGACGCTCGTCCAGGATCGGTCGATGGCAAGCGGTAACAATCACCTCGCGACGAACCGCGTCGCCTTGTCGCACGTCGGCGGCTTCGATGAATCGCAGTTCGGTTTCCTGGGCCGGAAACGGCAACCGCGCGCTCATCTCCTGATGGACCGAGGGTTCGATGTCGCCGCCAGCCGCCGGCTTGGCCACGCGGACATTTTGCACGAACAACTCGCTGGCTCCCAGGCAGATCACCGCGTCGCGGCCGCGGAATTTGCGCCCTTCGCGAGCTTGTTGCAAGGCGCGGACCAGTTGGCCGCGCGCGTCTCCCTGGGCATCGAATGGCAAATCCCAGCGAACCGCGTCGACGATCTGAGCGCGGTCATGATCCAATTGCACCAGCTTGAGCGCGCGCGTGCCCAGATCGATGCCGATCGAACCGCATTGGCGCTTGGTGAGTAATCGAATCATGACCGTTCAACTTTTTCGGAAAAACAACTGGCGGCAGGCTGCCAGAACAGTGTTCAGCTGCCACTGACAATGGCTGACGACGGAGCCGTGGCTTGCAAAGCCTCGACCGTGGCCAGCCCGGTGATCGGGTTCACGCGGACAAATTGGTAAAGTTGCGCGGCGCCCGAGCCCGTGGTCAGCCAAATGACCGTCTCGTCGACTTGCGTCGTCTGGCCATAAGCGGCGAACTCGACTTGCGTGCGAGGAGCCGGCGTCGAGCCGTTGCTTCCCACTGCGTACAAGGTGACGTTGGCGCTGGTGTCGGGCAGATTGCCCAGCAACGTATATTGCCGCGTCGCCGTGTCCTGGCCGGTGTAAAACGCCGTCGAAGGGAGCGTCGCCAGCGTGTTATTGGCGCCGGAGTATTCGAGGTAATACAGGTTGTTGGTCGTGTCGAACGTATAGCGATAGGTGTCGTTATTGGTCACGGCCAGGCTCCGCGCCCGGGCCATGTCGGCGGCCACCAACTGGCACGCCGACTGCAATTGGGTGGCCAATTGCGGCGTGCCGCTGACAATCAATACGCCGGCCAGAATGGCGCAAATCAATAGCGTCATGGCGACTTCCACCAAGGTGAGTCCCGCGGGAATCGTGCGACGCTTGAACATGACTTACTTCTTCTTTTCGACGATGGTGACAGGTAGTCCGGAGCGGAGCAGCGCATTCTGCTCGCGCAGTTGACGGTTGACTTCCTTGAGCTGCGAAATGATTTCGTTGTTCTGATCGATGGCGCTGGCGAACGGAGGGTTCACTTGCGGCGCTTGTGCCGAAAGTACGCCATAAAACCCTAGCACACAGAAAACCAATCCTAGGGGGAGCCAGTTTCCCCGGCGAAACGTGCGGTTTTGGCTCATTTCAGACTCCTTCTGCCCTGGTGAGGCGGCTAGTTCATCGTCCAGCTCAACACGGTCCACCGCAGCCCCGGGTCGGAGCTCGAAGCGACGTAGACCGTGTTCGACTGGTCTTTCCATTGATAGTTTACCGAACTTTGCTCGGGCTGGATCGTCAGAATCGGCTGCGGCTGCATGCCGAAGGCTGACAAGTAAATCGGATAATAGGTGACATTGCTGGCGTTGTACCAGTTCCAAAGCCAGTTCCACCAGGTGTTGCCGAGTTGCCAATCGGTTCGTTCCTCGACCTGCACGCCACCAACGATCATCCGACCTTGAAAGTCGAACTTGGTTGATGATTTCCCCTGCTGGATGTCAAAGTTGCTCCACAGCGCGATCAAGCCGCGCACCGTGGCGCTGGCTTGCGACGCCACGTACAAATTGCCGTTACTGACCATCACTGGCAACTGAATGGGTGTGGTCGTGCCACTGAGCGCCGGCAGCGAGGCCGCTTGCAACGTCACGTTCTGACCGGTGATGTTGACATCACCCGAGGCAATGATCATCCCGGTGACGTTGACGTTGCTGCTGATGGTCAACGTGCCGCTACGCTGAAACAGCCCCAGGGGATTGGTCTTGGGATCGGGTGCCAGGGTCGTATTGGCCAGCGTCGATGACAATGCCGGAACCTGGTAGTACAGTCCCCCAGGGTAAAGCTGATAGGCGGCAATCGTGCCCGGGTAGCTCCAGTTCGACGTTGACGACGAGCTGGTGTATGAAATCGATCCCCCCATCGTCGACGTGATCAGGGTCGCCGTGGGTGAATTGATGCGGTTGCTGGGCACGAACAGCGTGCCGGTCAACGGCCGCATGTCGGCATAGCCGTTCGAGCGCATCGCATTCAGGTCGGAGAAATACTGGCTATTGCCGCTGTTGCTTGGCGGGTAGCTGTCGCAGAAGCGGACGTTCCCCTGGATGCGTAGATCGCCGGAGATTTGACACGGCAATTGCAGCTCGAACGTACTGGTCCCGGTCTGGTAGACGGTGTAGTTGAGCGCCGTGGTCAGGGCCGTCGGATCGGTTGGCACTTGCCGGGGCATCAACCGCACCACCGCGGTCACGGTGTGCTTGGCCGAAATGGTGGGCCGCGCAGGATCGGTCGCGGTCCCCACCGACGTGATCGTCACGCGATATGGATAGTCGCTGTAGTTGGCGCTCGACGTCGTCAGGGTAGGATCGCCGGTCGCGTACCGGGCGACGAACGACTGGCTGGTGGCCAGCGTGCCACTCACGCTGCTGTCCATGCCCCCCCAGTCGGTCTGGCTCATCTTGCGCAGCGCCATCGAGAATCCAGCCAATGCCGCCTGAGACGAGAGATTATCGAGGTTGGCGTTGCCTTGTACCGAAACCAGCGTCGTCTGGGAACGCAGGGCGATAAACGAAACCGTCAACACCACGGCCAGCATCGACAAGACCATGATCGTGGCAAAGCCGCCGCGCGGGCCGGTCGGTCGGCGACCTGGCCCTTCGAGAAGCGCATCGGTAGTCGTCAGGTTTTCCAACTTCAACTCGTTCATGGGGTCAACAAGGAGTAAATGGCCTGGGAACCGAACACTGGAATCGGCAATTGGCCGCTGGTGTCTTGCTGGCCCGTTTTGCTGGCTGGCATCAATTGCAATTCGCTCCGCAGCCAGACTTGCCGCATGCCGAACAGCGACGAGTACAACCCCTGCGGCCAAGGCAAGTTTGCCCAGGTGATGCTGCCCCCTTGGTAGGAAGTGATATTCGCCAGCGACGGCGTCACGGTCAGTTCAAAGCGGACGACGCCGCGCGTCTTGGACATCGAACTCGGCGCGCTGCCCGTCACGGTCGCCGTGCGCAGCAGCGTGGTCAGCGTGGTCTTCTTGCTGGTCGAGGCCATCTTGAGGCCGTCGAGCGCCGTCTTCCACGTGCTCGTCTGCAACGTGGCGTCGAGCGGAATCGTCCGGTTGTCGCTCGGCGCGGTCAGCTCGATCAACGTGCCCGGCGTGGTGGGATCGAAGCAATAGAAGTAAACCTCGCTGATCAACGGGGGGCCGTTCACGTTGGCCGGCGTGCCGGCCGGCCGCCAGACCAACAGTGTATCGGGATAGCGGTAGGTGCCCAGCGTCTCGACATAAACCGCCACGCCTGGGTGACCGGGCGCGGTATATGCGCCGGCGATTTGCTGGTTGATTCGCTCGAGCGCAACGCGCCCGTGCTGCAAGGCCGTGCCGCGGTCATAGGTGTAGTTCGACGCTTGCTGCATGGCCATCGACACGGCCGAAATGGTGCCGGCGATGATCGTCATGATCGCGACGGCAATCATCAACTCGACCAGCGTCAAACCTCGGCGTCGGCCCATGGGCCGCGCGCCGCGTAAATTACGGCGCAGGCACATAGGAGAATACTCTTGAGAACGAAGCCAGCGTTTGCTGTCCCAACTTGGGATCGTTGTACAAAATTTGAATCTGCGTCAGCCGATAGTAGGTCGTCGTGCCGTTGGTGATCGGCGTGCTGGGACTGTTCGCCTGGACGTACGATACCGTGGCTTTCTGCGTGAAACGGTTGAGATATCCCGACGCCAGACTGAAGGCTGGATCGCGCGTGCTGCCGTCCCCGTCGTCGGTCGTCAGCGGAATGCCCCAATAATCGGTCGGCGGCGACAAGAGCACGCCATTGAAATCGTCGATGTCGTTGTACTGCCGTCCGGGCAAAGCCGCCTCGCCGGCACTCGGCCCCAGGTACGTATCCGTCGGCGTGTCACCAGGCACCATGTACATCTTGCCGCACTGCTCGTCGAGCAGTTGCTGAGCGAGCCCCAGGGCGATCTGCGAATTCACGCTGCTATCGACCGTCTGGCACGATTGGGCAATCGACAGCAAGGCCGCCGTACTGGCGATGCTCATCACCGCCATCGCCACCGTGGCTTCGACAAGCGTGAAGCCGTCGCGCACGCGGCGCGTGTTTCGCCCGGCGGGAGTTCGATGAAATCGCATCGCTGCGGCTCGTTGGAGACGGTTGTCAGGCCAAGGGTTTCGGAGCCGGTGCGCGCGCACCACTCCCCCTTGCCACAACACAAAACTAGGTTGCCGAGCCCGGCGGGCAAATGCCCTTGGTCGAGCTTCAGCGCACGAGATGGTCGAGCCGGCATAATCGATATAACCGGCCCGACGGGCGACGCTTTGAGCGGCGGCGGTCTAGAGCCAGTCGAGGCCGACGTCGAACCACGCGGCCGAATGAGTGAGCGCCCCGGCGCTGATCCGGTCGACGCCCGAGCGCGCCACGGCCGCCACGGTCGACAGATTGATCCCCCCGGAAGCCTCCAACTCGACGTCCAGCGCCAGTTGGTTGCGCAACGCCACGCATTGAGTCAGCAGCTCCGGCGACATGTTGTCCAACAACACAATGTCCGGCCCCGCGGGCAGCACTTCGCGCAACTGCTCGATCCGGTCGACTTCGAGCTCGACCAGCAACGGCTTTCCTTCGGGCAAACCGGGTGAGGCGACGAATTGCCTCGCTCGAGCGACCGCCTCGGCCGGCGTGAAGCGAGCGCCCGTTTGTGCCTCGCTTCCAAATGCCAAGTGGTTATCCTTGATCAACACGCCGTCGAACAAACCGATCCGATGGTTGTATCCGCCGCCGCAGCGCACGGCGAACTTTTCGAGCCGCCGCCAGCCGGGCGTCGTCTTGCGCGTGTCGTAAATCCGCGTCTTGGTCCCCGCCACGGCCTCGACGTATTGCGCAGTCAACGTGGCAATGCCCGACAGGTGACCGATGATGTTCAGAATGGGCCGCTCGGCCGTGAGCAAGCTGCGGGCAGCGCCCGACATTTCGGCTATGACGTCCCCTGCCCTGACTGCTCCGCCGTCGGCCACGCGCGCCTGCCAGACGGCCCGCGGATCGTACTCGGCTAAGGTGAGCCGGGCTGCCTCGACGCCGGCGATCACGCCTGGGCGGCGAGCAACGACCTGGGCCCGCGCCTCGGCCCCTTCCGGCACCAGGGCAACCGTGGTCCAATCGTAGAACCGATCGAGATCCTCGCGAATGGCCAAGCGGACCAGTTGGCGGCAATCGTCGGCCAGCCGGTCATCCCATTCAAGTTGCCGGTAATCGCGCTGCATGACACTTTGCCAGGGTCCAACGTGGAAGCGTCCGTGATTATCACCCGAGCCTGGGCGGCGAATCAAGCAGTCGCCGAAGTCGTCAGACGCGGGTGAGACTTCAAAGGGTAGCACCGACAACTTGTTGTCGGTGTCGCACAGCGACAAGAGGGGAATGGATCACTACCTCGATCTCTCTTGCGGCTGCGCCACCCGGACAAGCAAGTTGTCCGGGCCACCCGAGCGCACAAAGAGATTCACCGCGCCGGCTTTTGCATCGTCTTCGAGACGATCGATCCCGAGGCCGCGTTCACCCCGTCGAGCGAGTTGGCCGCCGACGTCTGGGACATTTCTTCCAACGCCGCCTCGGCCGCCGCCTCGCTGGCGGCCCCTTCTTGCAAGGCCATGCTCAGTTGATTGCGATTCGACAGATAGAACGCCACGCCGACCGCGGCGATCGAGATGGTGATCACTCGGTAAACCAACGCCACGAGCAGCCCTTGGCTGGCGGCCACGGCGCCATCGGTGGGAATCTGCTGGTACAGGTACCCGAGCACCCCTTCAAAAGCGCCGAGCCCGTTGACCGGCAACGGTAGGACACCCGTCACGTTGGCCAGCGGAATAATCACGAAATGCTCGGCCAGCGTCGGTGCCACGCCGGGCAGCCCTTGCGAAATGAAATACAACCCCACCGTAAACGCGCCGTGGACGCCCAGACTGTAGAGCATGCCTTCGGCCAACACGCGCGGATTGCGGCGATACATCCCCAAGGCACCGATCAGCCGGCGGACAATGTGACCACCGTGCGACGGCGCCACCAGCCAGCGGCGAATCGGCCCCGGACTGGCCAGCACGGCCAAGATCAGCGTGCCGACCGCGGTGGCGATCAACGTGCCGCGACAGATCACACGAATGTCCGACTGCGGCGACTGCCAATAGCCGAACAAAACGATGAAGAACGACGCGAACAGGAACAAGGCATATAGTCCCATCGCCCTGTCGACGATCACCGTGGCGGCCGCTTCGGAGCCGCGCTTGGGCTGCTCGCGGGCCAGAACCACCGCCTTGACCAGATCGCCCCCGACGGCGCCGAGCGAAACAAAGTTGAACAGATAGCCAAGAAATCCCAGCCGCAACGCATCGCGGTGGGTGAACGGCATGTCGAGGGCCAGGACCAGCAACCGCCAGCGGACGATTGTCAGCACCACGCCCAAGAAGCAGCAAGCCCAGGCGGCCGCGAGCATTCCCCAGTGCTTGGGTTCGTCGACCAGCCGCTTCAAATCGCCCCACGAGCCATAGATCAAATAGGCGATGATGCCGAGCGAGACGCCGTATTTGAGCAGGCCGATGGCCCACGTCTTGATGCGAGCGGAAGTCAACGCAACGTACTCCCCAAGGATCGGGCCTCGTCGCCGGCCGACGAGCTAGCTCGATTTTAATTCGCTAGCAGTCGAAACGTGCTGAAGGCGGTTGGCGAAAAGGACCGAATTATCAAGAATCGCTCGCCGACGCAACCCAGGTCGTCGGGCGAGCGCTGCTGGCAGCGTGACGTAAGAACCGACGCCGGGCCAGATTGAGGGCGTTGTCGTGGGACGCTGGTGCGCCACGGCGGGTGTCGTCCTTGACAGTCTGAGAAGTGATTGATAAGTTTGGCTTTTTGCGACCGAAAGGCCAAACTGGGCTAGCGGTTAGGGCGATTTCGCCTGCCGCGGCCAGGGTTGGTTTTGGTCGCAGAACGAGGGTCTCGGGCTGCGGCCCGGTTCCCAGCCCAAGTGCGGGGGATTAGCTCAGTTGGGAGAGCGCTTGCATGGCATGCAAGAGGTCAGGGGTTCAAGTCCCCTATCCTCCATTTTTCGGCTTCGCCGAAAAATAGAGCGTCGAGAATAGAAAGTAGTGAGGAGACAAGGCCAAAAGGCCACGATTGAAGCGAGCGACTAAGTGAGCTAATCGCCCACTCGACTCGGTCTCCCTTCCACTCACCACTCTCTGAAAACGAATCAAGCCACCGGCCAACCCCGGTGGCTTTTTTTTGTATCTAGCCGTACTGCGGCGGGCTGCGGCCGATGCGCTTCGTCACGCGCGGGTACTCTCCGCTCGGCTCCTTCTCACCAATTGCTTCGACTTGGATGGTGTGCCACCAGTCGTCACCAAAGTCGAACCAGTAGCCAAACTGCCGGCCGACCTCCAGCGTCAGCGAATCGAGCGTGGTCTCTTCGACGTAACCAGTGGGATCGTTCCCCATTGGGTCAGGCCCCAGGTTAACGCCGTAGCGAAGTCCGTCCGGGTCCATCGGCCCCTCGCCAAACTGAAACTCGTACAGATGTTCGTCTTCGCGGCCAAAAGCGTCGAAAATTGCTCCGTGCAGGTCCATCAATGTCTGGTCGCCGCGAATTTCGATGGTCCGCTCGACCTGCGGATTCTTCTTTACGAACGCTTCGGTCATGGGACCGCCCGTGAGCCAAACGGCGAGCGTATAGACGCGGCCAGTTTCCGCTGGCTTATCGCCCTGGGGTGCACCTCGTTTTGCTCGCTTGGCCTGGCGAGATTTTGACGCTGATTCGAGAGTCTCGTCACCGAATCCAATATTATCGGGACCGCCAAAAATCTTCGGAGCAAGTTCCTCGATGGCGGCCGAAAGTCGATCGGCGGGCACATAGGGAATCAAGCCTTGCTCGTACGCCACCACTTGCGCTTCGCGAGGCGCGTCTCGGATGTCCATAGCAAAGCCGTTGACAGAGAGAATCCAGGTGAGCGGATGCTGGTCGATCACACTGGGCAACAGCCACTCGGGGTCGAACTGGTTGGTATTGAAGAGGCGTCTGATCGTGGCCGCCTTGGCGCAGGCCGTCCCTTCGCTGACTCCAAAGGCCTTGGTCACTTCGGCCATTTTCATGTGCGGCGTCTGACTCGGATCGCTCAAAAAGTTGAGCAAGCCGATCTCTCGCACAATGCCACACGCCCAACTACTCGGCTTGCCGCTCGTGAGGGGCGAAGGACGCTTGCGCGCCAATTTATCGGCCAACTTGCCGCACAAGATGGCATAGTCGTGGTTCAAATGATCACGGCAGAACTGATCGAGCAGCTCCTTGACGGCTCGCAACGCTTCCTTGTTCTTGTCGGTATCTTTGGCCATGTTTCAGTCCCTTTGGTAATGGCGACAAGCGATCTGACAACCAGTAGTTGTGTTCGATTATGAAGCGCGAGAAGATTATCGAACAGCGTGAATGCGACGTTATTTCAAAGGATCAACCACGAAATGGCCAACAAAGGGCGTGGGACGGTGCGGCGACGAAGAAGCCGAACCTGCAAAAGAAGATGACCCGGAACAAGACATTCGCGAAGTTGGGGGAGAAGAGCATGCGAAATGCTTCAGTGTTCGCCCGTTGGCCGGTAGTGGTGATTGACACTAAAAGTGCTGGGTGTAAAAAAAGATGGCTTGAGGTGCCGGCGCGATGATCGCGCCTTCCTGTCAGGTGGCGGCAGCGGGGAGGGTTAGGTCGCTCCCTCTCATTAGCCATCGCACTCGATCTATTCCATTGCGCAATGCCGCTCGGCGCGCAAGTTCTTGGCGGCGTTTCGGTTCGCTCTTCCTGCCTCGCCCAAGAGCGGTCCCCCCTAACGGCTCGGGGGTTGAGAGGGTAAGTTTGTTCTCAGCAGCTTAGAGCGTCTTTCGAGTCGCTGCGTGCCCGAACAAGCCGTCATTCCCGCGCAGGCGGGAATCTAGTGGTTGCGGTTACCCTCTAGATTCCCGCCTGCGGGGGAATGACGGAATCAGGGCTGGCAATTGGTTACTCGTTCCGAAGCGGCTTCCGTTGCCGTGAATGGTGGCCAGCTCATCCGCTTAGAAAACGCCTCGATGCTCCCGTGAAGTAAAAACCTCTCTTGCCCCCTGACCCCGGCAGAAACCTCTATGTCCCGAATTGTCCTCGCGTTCCGCGCGTTCTTCGCCATTCTGTTTAGTGCTGAAAAGGCAACGCAGGTCGAGCAATGCCTGCTCGGCCATACGCTAGCCCAGGCCGCGACAACGCCCCAGTCTCAGGCTGCAACCAAGCCAACGCAGTCGGGCGTCAAGCCAACCCAGGCCACCGGGGCCGAAGCCTTGGCCCTGTTGGCGGCCTTGCAGCGCGAATCGCGGTTGATCGATCTCTTGAAAGACGACATCAGCGGCTACAGCGACGCGCAAATCGGCGCGGCCATGCGCGACGTCCATCGCGGCGCGGCGGGGGTGATCGAGCGGATATTCGCCCTGCGCCCGGCCGTCGACGGCGCCGAGAACAGCGATGTCACGGTGCCGGCGGGCTATGACGCCGCGCGGTATCGACTGGTCGGCTCGGTGTCGGGTCAGCCGCCGTTCACCGGCCGGCTGTGCCATCACGGCTGGCAGGCCACGGCGGTGCAACTGCCGGCCCACACCGGCAGCGCCGACTCGGCCAAGATCGTCGCCCCGGCCGAAGTCGAGCTGCGCTAAGCGCGGAACCCACCAGCAAGGAGCGACCGGCCATGGCCGCGAAATATGTGATCGGTATCGACCTGGGCACGACGAACAGCGTGCTGGCCTACGCGCCGCTGGCTGGTGAAGCGCCAGCGATCGAGGTCTTGCCGGTACCCCAGTTGGTGGCGCAGGGAACCATTGAAGCCCGGCCGCTGTTGCCGTCGTTTTTGTACCTGGCCGCCGAGCACGAGCAGGCCGCGGGCAAGTTCGACGTTCCCTGGGCCGCCCAGCGTGACTACGCCGTCGGCGAGTTGGCGCGACGCCAATCGGCCGACGTGCCGACCCGCACCGTAGCGGCGGCGAAAAGCTGGCTCAGCCAAAGCCGCTTCGATCGCCGTCAGCCGTTATTGCCGTTCGGTGCGCCGGCCGAAGTACACAAGGTGTCGCCCGTCGAGGCGGCGAGCCGCTACCTGAAACATTTAGCCGATGCCTGGCACGCGGCGATGCCCGACGCGCCGCTGGCCGAGCAGAAAGTGGTCCTCTGTGTGCCGGCCTCGTTCGACGCGGCGGCCCGCGAGCTGACGCGCGAGACGGCTCTGGCCGCCGGGCTGCCCGAGCAACTGACGCTGCTCGAAGAACCGCAAGCGGCGGTGTACGCCTGGCTGGCCGAACAGGGGGATCGCTGGCGCAAGCAACTGAAGGTGGGCGACGCGTTGCTGGTGGCCGACGCCGGCGGCGGCACGACCGACTTCACGTTGATTCGCGTCCTCGAAGAAGGGGGCGAGCTGGTGTTGCACCGCGCCGCGGTCGGCAACCACCTGCTGGTCGGCGGCGACAACATGGATTTGGCCCTGGCGCATCATTTGACCGGGGCGTTTGGCGACAAGGGAGTGCAACTTGATCCCTGGCAGTCGGTATCGCTGTGGCACGCCTGTCGCGCGGCCAAGGAATCGCTGCTGGCTCAAGATGGACCGGACAAGCAGGCCGTCAGCGTCTTGGGTCGCAGTAGCAAACTGATCGCCGGCACGATCTCGGTCGACGTGGCGCGCGAGGATGTCTCGCGGTTGCTGGTCGAAGGCTTTTTTCCCCAATGCCAGTTGAGCGACAAGCCAGCCCGGCGCGCCGCGAGCGGCTTCCGGCAATTGGGCCTGCCCTATGAGGCCGACACCGCCATCACGCGCCACCTGGCCGATTTCCTATCGACCGCCGGCATCAGCGCCAACGAGCCGGCGCGGCCGACACACTTGCTATTCAACGGTGGAGTGTTCAAGTCGAACGTACTGCGCGAGCGGCTGTGCGGCGTGCTTGCCGGCTGGTTCGGCGCGGGGGCGGCGCCGCGCGTGCTGGACGAGGACGCCGACTTGGACCTGGCCGTGGCCCGCGGAGCGGCTTACTACGCGCTGGCCAAACACGGGCGGGGGATGCGTATTCGCGGCGGCACGTCGCGGTCGTACTACGTGGGGGTCGAGACGGCGGGTCTGGCCATTCCCGGCGCGCCGCGGCCGCTGAACGCACTGTGCGTGGTGCCGTTCGGCATGGAGGAAGGGACCGAGACCGACGTGCCGAGCGAGGAGCTTGGTCTGGTCGTCGGCGAGCAGGCGCACTTCCGCTTCTTCAGCTCGGCCACGCGCCGCGACGATCGGCCGGGCACGCAACTCACGCGCTGGCGCGACGACGAATTGATCGAAACCGACTCGCTGGTGGCAACGCTGCCGGCGGTCGAAGACCTGCGCGAGCCGTACATTCCCGTGCGGTTTCACTCGCGGATCACCGAGCTGGGCGTGTTCGAACTGTGGTGCGCCAGCACGATCTCGCCCCACCGCTGGAAGCTCGAGTTCAGCGTCCGCGACGATGCCGACGCTTAAGACTTGCCACGGAGGCACTGCGGCACGGAGTTAAGCACGGAGAAGAGAGGTAGAGAAGGCACGTCGCGAGCATTAATCGTTGAATCTACTGCCTTCAATTAAGCATTAAGCATTTGATTCCCTCCGTGCCTCTGTGACTCCGTGGCTAATCCTCAGAGCATGTTGAGCGGGTCGATGTCGATGATCCATTGCACGTGGTCCGGAACCGTCAGTTCATCGGTCGCGGCGCGCAGGCCGGCGTGCAGTTGCTCGTGCGTGGCGCTTTGCACCTGGATCTGAAAGCGATGCAGGCCGCGAATCTTGGCGATCGGCGCTGGCGCCGGCCCCAGGATGCGCGCTCCCGAGTCGATGGCCTGGAACGCCTCGCGCAATCGTTCGGTCAGGTGCTCCATGAACCCGGCCACGACTTCGTCGGCGGGCCCGCGCGCGACCAGTCGCGCCATGGCCGCGAACGGCGGGTAGTGGTGTTCCTGGCGCACTCGCAGTTCGGCCTCGGCAAACCGGGCGTAATCGTGGCGCGCGGCCGCGCGAATGGCAGGGTGATCGGGATTCAAGGTTTGCACCATCACCCGGCCCCCTTGCTCGCCGCGCCCGGTGCGCCCGGCGACTTGCACCAAGAGTTGCACGGTACGTTCGGCGGCGCGAAAGTCGGGCAAGTGCAACGCCACGTCGGCGTTGATCACTCCGACCAACGTCACGTTTGGAAAGTCGAGCCCCTTGGCGATCATCTGCGTGCCGAGCAGAATCTGCACCTCGCCCGAGCGGAACCGCGCGAGTGCCCGTTCGTGGCTGCCGGGCTGCTGCATGGTGTCGGTGTCCATCCGCTGGCAGGTGTAATCGCGGAACATCGCGCGGACGTCGGCTTCGAGCCGTTGGGTTCCGTAGCCGCCGAAAAAAATCTCGGGACCGCCGCAGCTCGGGCACTCGCGCGGCGGCGCGGTGTGATAGTCACAGTAATGGCAGCGGGCCTGGTTATCGTGGCGATGGTGCGTCAGGGCGATGTCGCAATGGGGACAGCGGATCGGCTTGCCGCAGGCCGGACATTGGATGTGCGTCGAAAACCCACGCCGGTTCAACAGCAAGATCACCTGTCCGCCGCTGCCCAGGGCGCGCTGCATGGCGTGTTGCAATTGCCGACTGATCGCGCCGGAGCGGCCTTGCTGGGCGTCGTGCCGTTGGTCGACGATCAATACCTCGGGCAAGGGGCGGTCGAGTACGCGACGCGGCAGTTCGATCAGCTCGAACTCGCCGCTGCGGGCGCGTTGCCAACTTTCCAGGGCCGGCGTGGCCGAGCCGAGCACTAGTGGCACGTGATCTTCTCTTGCCCGGCGCAGCGCGACCTCGCGGGCGTGATAGCGTGGAGCGGTTTCCTGTTTGAAGGTCGATTCGTGCTCTTCGTCCAAGACGACGATGCCCAGGTGCGGCACCGGGGCAAAGATCGCACTCCGCGCGCCGACGACCACCGGGACGCTCCCTTGGGCGATTTGCAGCCAGTGGGCGTGCCGTTCGGCGTCGCTAAGGTGGCTGTGCAGGACGGCCACACGACCGAACCGGGCGCGAAACCGATCGCAGGTTTGCGGCGTGAGGCTGATTTCGGGGACCAGCACGATGGCTTGCTTGCCGTAGCTGACCACTTCTTGAATGGCGCGGATGTAGACTTCGGTTTTGCCGCTGCCGGTGATGCCGTGCAGCAGAATCGTTTTGTGCTCGCGGGCGCGCAAGGCGGTCAGAATGGCGTCGAGGCCGCGCTGTTGATCGCCGTTGAGCTGGTGCCCGTCGGTCTGCGGCGCGGTGGGCAGCTCGTCCATCTCGCTCATCAGCCGACGCGTTTCCGAGATGATCAGCCCTTTGCGGCGCAGCGCGGTGATCGGCCCTTGGGCGCAGCCAGCCGCATTGGCCAGTTGCTTGGGCGTGAGGGGCTCGCGTGCGGCACGCAACACGTCAATCACGGCCAGTTGCTTGGTCGGCAGCTTGGCCGTGGCCAGCCTAGCGTCGATCTTCGGCGCCAGGGTCAGCAGGGTGGTCAGTCGCGTTCCCGCCGCGTCGCGCACGCCGGCCGGCAAGACGGCATCGAGCACCGTTCCCCAGTCGCACAGGTAATACTCGGCCATCCAGCGCGTGAGCCGGAGCATTGAAGGCGTGAGGAGCCGGTGCTCGTCAACAACTTCCAGCACCGGCTTCAACCGGCGACGCCCGAGGGGGCGATCGGAGACTTCGACGCAGTAGCCCATGATGCGGCGATCGCCAGCGCCGAAGGGGACGCGGACGCGGCGGCCGACTTCGACCGCGTCGCGCAACGTCTCGGGGACCAGATAGTCGAACGGCTTTTCGGGGCCGGTGGGAAAGATGACCGTGCAGACGCGCGCGGTTTCGGCGTCGTCGGCCTCCCAGGCCGGTGCTTCGGTCTCGAAGAGTTGTCGCTGCTCGCTCACGCCGTGGGCCGCCGTCCGTGATGGTCGAATGGTTGCGACCCAATCATACGCGGAATGCGCGGCGGCGTTGAGTGGCCGGTTAGCGCCCCGACGTTAGATTGCCGACAACGACCAGCGCGATCCAACCGACCATGCTGAGCGCGCCAACGACGATGCCGAAATAGGCTCGGCCCAAACCATGCTTCTCGGGATGCTTACGAATGTCTCGCAGTGCAACCAAGCCAACGATGACTGCTAGAATCCCGAAGCAAGGTATGATCGAGAACAGGCCCAGGTAACCCGCCGCGATGGCCCAGCCCGAGCGCCCGACGGGGAGCAACATGCGGATGCCGGCGTCGTCCCCCAGGTTCTTCTGGACCGTGGTGGCCATGATCGGGCCGGCCGGCGACCAACCGCACTTGCCGCAGACCTGGGCGTTGGCCACCCAAGGGGACTGGCATCGCTGACAGTAGAGTTGCACCGCGACTGCCCCTTCGTTTCGACGAGCGGTTCAGATCACCACATGTAGGGTACGCACCCCGTGCGTACCTTCTTCTGGTGAACCAACAGCGAGACGCGGTACGCACGGGGTGCGTACCCTACGTAGTGCCGGTTATTTCGAGCTAGATGTACGTGTTGATCATGTTCTCGAACAGTTCCTGTCGACCGCTGCGGTTTGGGAAGGCGTCGCCTCGTTCGAGCATGATCTTTTCCAGCGACGCGAACGAGTGCTTGCCCATTTCGATTTCCGCGCCCAGCCCCGTGTCCCACGTGCTGTAGCGTTCCTTGACCAGCTTGTCGAGCGCGCCGTCGGCCCGAATAGCCGCGGCAATCTTCAACCCGCGGGCAAATGCGTCCATGCCGCCGATGTGGGCATAGAACAGATCGACCGGCTCGAAGCTCTCGCGGCGGACCTTGGCGTCGAAGTTCAACCCGCCGGTGGTGAAGCCGCCGTACTTCAGCAGCACCAGCATCACCTGCGTGGTCAGGTAGATGTCGGTCGGGAACTGGTCGGTGTCCCAGCCGAGCATCAAGTCGCCGAAGTTAGCGTCGATCGACCCCAGGAAGCCCTGCATCGCGGCATATTCCAGCTCGTGGTGCATGGTGTGTCCGGCCAGCGTGGCGTGGTTCGTCTCGATGTTCATCTTGACGTGCTTTTCCAGGCCGTAGGCGCGCAGAAAGTTCAAGCACGCCGCCACGTCAAAGTCGTACTGGTGCTTGGTCGGTTCCTTGGGCTTGGGCTCGAAGTAGAACGGGCCGGTGTAGCCGATCTGCTTGGCGTAGTCGACGGCCATGTGCATGAAACGGGCCAGGTTGTCGACCTCGCGCTTCATGTTGGTGTTCCACAAACACTGGTAGCCTTCGCGACCGCCCCAGAAGACGTACCCTTCGCCGCCGAGTTCCTTGGTGACTTCGATGGCCTTCTTCACTTGCGCAGCAGCGTAAGCGAACACCTCGGCGTTGCAGCTAGTGGCGCCGCCGTGCATGAACCGCGGGTTGCTGAACAGATTGGCGGTGCCCCACAGCAGCTTGATGCCGGTGCGCTGTTGTTCTTCCTTGAGCGCGGCCACGACCCGATCGAGAATCTTGTTCGTCTCGGCCAGCGACTTCCCCTCGGGGGCGACATCGCGGTCATGGAAGCAATAGAACGGCGCGCCGAGCTTTTCGATGAACTCGAACGCCACCTTGACACGATTCACCGCGTTGTCGGGCGAGTCGCTGGCGGCTTCCCAGGGGCGCTGCATGGTGGCGGGGCCGAATGGGTCGCTGCCGGTGCCGCGGAAGGTGTGCCAATAGGCCACGCCGAATCGCAGGTGGTCCTTCATCGACTTGCCGGCCACCATTTCGTTCTCGTCGTACCAATGGAAGGCCAGCGGGTTCTTCGACTTGGGCCCTTCGTAGCGAATCTTCGAGACTTCAGGAAAAGCTGGCATGTGACGACCTCAAACGGCAAAAGTGACGGCCCGATGGCAAGCCAGCGGCAAAAGCGCCGCGCGGCCCCAGAAGCCGACGAATGTTCGGTGCGAAGCTGTCATTCTGCACACGGTTGAACGGCGAGCAAGTGGCGACGATGATTTGGGCTAAACTATGGTCACCGTGGATGATACAAGCGGCGAAAACGCCGTTCGCGGCTCGCCCGGGGCGTGGGCTGACCCTTGACCTGCGCGTTGGCCGATCACTATCGTGAGCGGTTTGTCGCCGGCCCGGGATCGTCGGGCTCGGCCGCTTTTTATAACGGCAATTGGGTACATGATGTCGAGTGTCGAAGTTCGTCCGGTCAGGTCGTTTTTCGATCGACGTCGCTTCTTGCGCTTTCCCTGGGAACTGTACCGGGACGACAAGAACTGGATTCCGCCGCTGCTGATCAATCAAAAAGAATTGCTGAATTACATTCGGCATCCGTTCTTTTTGCAGGCCGAGATTCAGACGTTCCTCGCCTGGCGCGACGGCCGGGTGGTCGGCCGGATCGCGGCCATCGTCAATCGCGGCCATTTGGAGCGCTACAAGGACGAATGCGGCTTCTTCGGCTTCTTTGAATCGATCGACGATCAAGAAGTCGCCAACGCTCTGTTCGAGACCGCGCGAGCCTGGCTGGTCGAGCGCGGCATGAAGCGCATCCGCGGCCCGGCCAACCCGTCGATGAACTATGAATGCGGCTTGCTGATCGACGGCTTCGACAGCCCGGCCACGTTCATGATGACGTACAACCCGCCTTATTACGCCCGGCTGATTGAAGGGGCCGGCTATCGTAAGGGGCACGACATGTACGCCTATATCGGCTACCGCGATCAGTTGCCGGCCATTGAAGAAAAGCTGGGCCCGCTGGCCGAGCAGGCGGCGCGGCGCTGTGAAGTGACGGTGCGGCCGATGGACATCAAGAACTTCACGGCCGACGTCGAGTTGTTCTTGCGACTGTACAACGACTCGCTGGTGGTCAACTGGGGCTTCGTGCCGTTGACCGACGCCGAGATGAAGAGTCTGGCCTTTTCGCTCAAGCTGCTGTTGGTGCCCGAACTGACCATCGTGGCCGAGTCCGAGGGGAAAGGTGTCGGCGCGATCGTCGGTTTGCCCGACTTCAACCCGACGATCAAGAAGATCAACGGTCGCATCCTGCCGTTTGGCTGGTGGACGCTGTTGCAAGGCAAGAAGCACGTCCACCGGATTCGCGTGTTGAGCATCAACGTGGCGCCCGAGTTTCAGCGCTGGGGCCTGGGGCTGGTGTTGATGCGCGGCCTGGTGCCCAAGGCCCAGGAAGTGAACGTCCAGGAAGCGGAGTTTTCCTGGGTGTCCGAGGACAACGACCTGGCGCGGATGGGTCTCGAAAAGGGTGGCTCCAAGATCTACAAGACGTACCGGATGTACGAATGGGGCCCGCCGTCACCGCCGGTGGCGAACTAAGCTGAAAGTAGGGACGCTATCCCTGGGCTTTCGCTTGCCCGGCTTGCTGTGCGCGAATGCGGCGGAACAGGTCTTTGAGCGTTGTCGTCAAGCCGGGGCTGTTCACCTGCCGGTAGACCGAATCGGCCGGCAATTGCGCCATCAGCCGCTTGTGAGCGGCGTCCAGTTGGTGATAGGGCATCGACGGGAACAAGTGGTGCAGCGCGTGATAACGCAGCCCCACCGGCGCCCACAGCCCCGTCACGATCGGCTTGGTCGGGTAATTGACCGAGTCGACCAACTGCTCGACGAAGGTCAACTCGTGCTTGCCGTCGTACAAGAATCGATGCGCGCCCATCGTGCGCAGCTCATTGATCAACAGCGTGCCGAGCGAAATCAGATAGACCTTGAACAACAGCGACCAGGGCAAGGCCCCGGTCAAGAACAGCACGGCCGCCCCCGTGGTGAAGGCCCAGGTGGCCGTCTCTTGCAAACGCCACTCGAACAATTCCTTGTGCGACGGCAACGGTCGGATGTAGCTGGGGTCCATCACCAGCGACGAAGCCCGCTGTTGGACGAACCGGCGTAGCGGCGGGCTGATCCAACAGAGTGGCGTCAAAACCAAGAAGCGCAAGATCGCCAGCCAGGGAATCACCAGCGGCTGGCAAAGATACCAGAACACGCCGCTCATCTTGCCGGTGCCCAGCGGCAGGTACTCGCCATCCCCCTCGGTGCCGTAATGGTTCCGGGCGTGATGGGCGATGTGGGTGGCGTACATGAACGAGGGCATCAACAGCGGAATGCCGCACAACAGATTCCAAACCACGTGGAACGCGGCGTACGTGCCGGTTCGCAGATGGATCAGCTCGTGAATAAACGAACCGGCGCGATAGAAAAGCAGGACCGCGATCACGTAGCCGACGGCTTGCCAACCCAAAGTCGGCCCGCGCCGCAGCAGGGCAAAGCCCACCCAGCCGAGGATAATCGAGAGCAAAAAGTCGGTCCAATAGATTCGCGCGCTCGGCTCGAACAGATCGCGGACAATGTCCCGCGCCTGGCGAACCGAGAACTCGGCCGACTCGCTGGCGTCGACTTCGGGCAGGGTAGTGGCCATGAAAACGATTGAGGGTGCGGGAGCGTGGCGCCGCCTGCTAGCATGGCAGGTCGGGTTCATGCAGGGTATTCAGTTTCGCGCCGGCTTGCAAGACGAGCGTCGCGCAACGCAAATGGCCATGTGCTAGTGGTTTGCGCTAGAGCGAACCGGCGCGCCGCGAGTGTGCCACCACGGCACGCCGGAGTTCCAAGGAGTATTTCCATGAGTGAGTCGGGGGCGTTTACGATCCGCGCGGCACGCATCGAGGATTGCGAGCTGCTGATGCAACTGATCGGCCAGTTGGCCGAGTTCGAGCGCCTGGCCCATACCGTGACGGCCACCGTCGATGGATTGCGGGCAGCGATGTTCGGCCCTCGACCGGCGGCCGAGGCGGTCATTGCCGAGCGCGCGGGCGAAGCGCTCGGCTTCGCCTTGTTCTTCCAGACGTTTTCGACGTTTCGCGGGCGCGTGGGGTTCTACCTCGAAGACCTTTTTGTGCGCGAAGCGTTCCGTGGCCAGGGGGTCGGCCGGGCGCTACTGCTTCACCTGGCGCGCGAAGCCCATCGCCGTGGAGCCGGCCGAATGGAATGGGCGGCGCTCGATTGGAACCAACGGGCGATCGATTTCTATACCGCGCTCGGCGCCGAGCCGCTCGACGATTGGACCGTGTTTCGTTTGACCGACGAGAAGATCGCGCAACTGGCGGGCCAGGAAGCAGCGAGCGGTTGAGACGGCTCGTGGCTTTGCGCTGGCTCTTCGATTCACTCCGGCGCGCCGCCAATTGTTTGTGGAATGTTACGGCGACGAATCACCAAGCGCGCAACTGACTGCCCGCCTGATAGATAGAGCCGAGCGTTTTCGCTCATCACAAACTGTTGGACATGGGTGGTTTCAGGCGAGAGAATACCCTTCCTTCAGCTATCGCAGCAAACCACTGTTTGCCTGAACCTGCGCGGCGCTTTCGGTGCGATCGCCCCCTCACACTGTCGCCGCTGATCGTCTCGAACAATGTCCGCTTGGTCGTATCAGCGGCCGTAATGATGACAACGCCTACATTATCGCTCGCCATGGTTGGACAATCGAAATGGATGGACAGGTTGGACGCCGATGACGGCGCGTCGCGCATGGCGCGGCGCTCGATTCGTCGGCGGTTGCAGGCGGTGCGCCAGTATCTGCGCGAAATCGGCGGCGATCGGCACCCCAAGCCCGATTTGATCCATCAATTACGCGTCTCGACGCGTCGCGCGATGGCGGCGCTCGAATGCTACGACGATCTGACTCCCAATCGCCGCACCGCCTGGGTGACCAAGCAATTGCGGCTGGTCCGCAAGGCGGCGAACGACGCCCGGGACGTCGACGTGTTCTTGTCGCGCGTCGAAAAGATAGTCGAGGAGAATCGCCCTGGCGAGTTCCAGGCGTTGGCTGCTCGGCTGTGCGAGTTGCGCCGTGAGGCATTGCCCGAGTTGGTCCACGCCTGGCGTCGGCTGCATCGACGCGATTTCGACAGGAAAGTTCGGAAACTGCTGGACCGAATTCGCTGGCGCGACGAAAGCGTTCCTGAACCGAGCTTCGCCGCCACTGCCCAAACCCGACTGCAAGGGGTGGTGACCGAATTCTTTGCCCACTCCGAGCACGCGGCCGAGGACATCGCCAGCTTGCACCAGTTCCGCATCGCCGGCAAGCAGCTGCGCTACGCGATGGAACTGTTCGCCGGCCCGTTGAATCCGCGGGTTCGCGGCGAGCTATATCCACTGGTCGCCGACTTGCAAGAACACCTGGGGACGTTGAACGATCACGCGACCGCGGCCCAGCGATTGGAGCAATGGATTGCCGAGTGGAATGACCCGACGCTGACGCCGACGTTGTCGGCCTTGCTGCAAGAGGAGCGCGCGGCACTCGACGCGATTGTGACCGAGTTCCGCGGCTGGTGGACCGCCGAGCGGGCGGCCGATTGGCGGCGGCGCTTCAACGAGCTGATCAACAGCCCGTCGGCTGAACGAGTCGCCTAGGGCTGGCCGGCACAGAGCAGTGTTCTTGGGAAAACCCAGCTCGGTAACAAAATGCCCAGTCCGGCAGCCTAGGACGTCGGTGGCGTGGTGAGCACGCCAAAGATGCGGCCACCGCTCTCGTACCAACCCTGCTTGGTAAAGCGGCACCATTCCAGGTCGACGACGAAGTGCATCTCTTTCCCGTCGTTCTCGACCACCGCCAGAATCCAGCGGTAGGGGACCGTCTCGGGATGGAAAAAGCTAATGCCTGATTCCGAAATGTGCTTCCCCACGACCGTCACCGCTTCGCCCACGGGCTTGAGCGTCTGCTGGTCGATGGGGACGAGCATGAACAACCGCGGGCAGGGGTAACGCTGCTCGCGGCGGCGCTCGGCGCCCGGGTTGGGGCGACAAGTGGCTTGCAGCAAGCTGCGGATGAACGGCCGCGGATCGTCGGCCAGCGCGGTGACTTGTTCCAGCATTTCGACCGTCGGCGCGCGACGCGCCCGCAGCCGGCGCACGGCCGGAGCCAGTTGGCTGGAAAAGGTAACGACGCTCGAAGGAACGCCTGGGTCAGCGGCGGAAATCATAACCAGCGGCTCGCAACGGTCCCGAGAAACAATCGATGCAAAGTCCAGCGCGATCCTGGTTCGGCAAGCAAGGCACGAACCGGAGGCGCGGCTGGGGGCGTGACAAGTGATGGACGGGCGGTCAAAGACGACCAGAAAAGCTCCAACAGTTATCTAGGTCGAAAACTGGGAGCGGTCAAATCAGAATTCGGGCCAGGAAAGCAGCCCGTGGGCCACGGCCGTTACAATCGTGCGCGGGATGGTTATTTCGCGATTCGGTGGTGTGTAGGACAGAGCGAACCGCTTCCGTAGCCCAGGCGTTTATCAACGGCTTGTGTGGGCCGCGAGATTGCAGGGCCAAAGGCCCGACCCCATACCAGCCTGGGGCAGCGCCCCAGGCAATCCATCGCGTAAGAATACCCAAGGGCTGAAAGCCCGCCCCAATCTAGTCGTCATTAGATGGGGCGGGCTTTCAGCCCTCGGAACTAATTGCGCCGTCGTACCTGGGCCGTTGGCCCAGGCTGGTATGGTGCGCACCTTTGGTGCTTAAGAGCAAGGCATCTCAATTCCTCGCTGCATGGCGCAGGCGTAAACGCCTGGGCCACGGAAAAACCGTTGCTCTCAAATACAAGGATCGTGATTGCAACGCCCTAATCGCCAAGCGGGCACTCATTCCGCCGCCAGGCTTGCGCAGACAAGCTCCTTGTCGTTGCGGGCGAAGACGCACTTGTTGGCAAAGGCGGGGTGCGACCAGCAAACGCCGCCGCGCTGCCCCAGTTGTTCCATCGTCGGCTCGATCAACTGGGCTCGGCTAATCTCCTCGAAACCCGACGGCGACAGCCGCGCGATCAATAACTCGCCGCGCTCGTTGAACATCCAAAGCTTGTCACCTTGCCGGACCATGTGAATCGTGCTCCAACGGCTTTTGGGCGTGGCGGCCGTGCTTTCCCAGACGCGGTCTCCGGTCTTGGCGTCCAGGCAGCGCAGCTCGCCATAGCTGTCGACGCCGTACAGGTAGTCTCCCAGCAAGATCGGCGTGCCAATCATCACGTGTAACGCATCGGTCTTCTTCTCGTCGCGGCCGCTGCGCTGCCAGAGCTTCTCGACGGCCAGTTGGTTCTTGTCGAGTTGCAGCATCAGCGAGCCGTCATAGAAGCTGCTGACGAACAGCCGGCCCCGATCGACAATCGGCGTGGCGATGGTGATCACCATCTTCTTGGGCGGGTTCGGGTAGCTCCACAGCAACTTGCCATCGACCGGGTTCAGGCCCACGACATGCTGCCCCGCGGCACAGACCAGCACGCGCTGGCCCGCTTGCTCGATGATGATCGGGGCCGCGTACGAGGCGTCGTCGTCGAGCGCCCGCCAGACTTCCTGGCCCGTTTTTTTGTCAAAGGCCACCAGACAGGCGCCCTCTTCGCCACCGATTTGCACGATCACCAACGGGCCATCGACCAACGGCGACGCGGCGATACCCCAGATGGGCATGCGGATCTTGTACTCGGTGTTCAGATCATGCTGCCAGGCGATCGTGCCAGTCGCGGCATCAAAGCAATGCAAGTGCCCCATCGCCCCCAAGGCGTACGCTCGGCCGTCGTCGATCGAGACGCTGGCCCGCGGGCCGGCCTTGTAGCCGATGGAGTAAGGGCATTCGTACTCGTACTTCCATACCAGGTTGCCTGACGTTTCATCCAAGCAGAGGACGCGTTCGATCTGCTTGGGCTCGATCACTCGATCGGTGACATAGACGCGCCCTTGGGCCACCGTGGGGCCCGAGTAACCGGCGTCGATCGGCACGCTCCAGCGGCGCGGCAGCACGTCGCTGCTGAACTTCTCGACCAGGCCCGTCTCGCGCCACACGCCGTCGCGCTTCGGGCCGCGCCACTGGGGCCAATCGTCGGCCTTGACTAGTTGAACAACAAACAGCGGCAGGACAACGGCTAGCAAACGAGCGGCGCGCATGAAAAAGCCTCCGGCAGCAGCGAGCCGCCAGAGGCCTGTTGTTTACCGTTGTCGCTTCTAGGGCGACGTCGCCTGCAAAGCGACTAGGGCTTGGCCGTCGGCTGGCAATAGCTCAGCGCCAGTAAAGCATAGCCGGTCACCAGATTGGGGTCACCCTCCATCCAGCGGGCATTTTCGTTGGCCCACGACCCGTCCTCGCGCTGTCGGCGGATCAGCTCGTTGGCCAGCTCGTCGCGCCAGCGGTGAGCTCCCCCTTGGTTGTCGGTGAACGATTCCTGCCCCATTGCGTCGAGCGCCTTGGCAAACGTGGTGTAATAGTAGTACAAGCCGGCGTCCGCCATGCCCGGGTTGCTTTCCAGCGTGTAGTGCTTGCCCAGCCATTCGAGCGCCGCCTTTACCCGAGGATCGTTGGGCGTCAGGCCGGCATAGATCATGCTCTTCAGCCCTGCATAGGTCATTGAGGCGTAGCTGCGCAGGCCTCCTTCGTCGGTCTTGCCCGCCTGGCTGTTGCCGCCGCCGGCCGGGGTGTAGTAAAAGCCGCCGTCAGGGTTCTTGGCGGCGAACTCGGTGGTGTTGGCTTCGGATTCCAGGTTCTGGCAGCGCGAGACGAAAACGAGCGCCTTCTTGATGGCTGGATCGTCCGGGCCATCGCCAGCGGCCTTGAGCGCGTCGAGAAAGAAGCTGGTGTTCGACAGGTCGGGACGCTTGCTCTTGCCGTAACCTGCGCCGCCATACGCAGGATTGTTCGGGTCGTGTCCTTCGCTTTCGTCCCACTGCAGCGACTTGATGTACTTGTGAGCCTTGGCAATCCGGTCGTTATAGCGACCATCCTTGTTGGCTTCGATAAAGCAGACCAGCGCCAGACAGGTTTCGTAGTTGGCGTGATTGGTGTCGGGCTTGAAGACGCCCCCATCGGGCTGGACGAACTGGTCCAGGTACTTGAGCGCCGCCGCCGCGGTCGGATCGTCGGGCGTGCGGCCGCTGCGCAGCATGGCCGTGGCCACCAGGGCCGTCACCGCCGGCCCTGCCGGCGCCGTGAACGAACCGTCAGCCGCTTGCCCCTTCGCGCGCAGGAACTCGACCGCCTTGGCGACCGCCTGTCCACGGGCCTTGGCCAGCGCGTCGCCGCTCAGGCTTGGACTCGCCGCCTGGCACGCCGGCGCAAGTCCAGTCGCCGCCACGGTAACCACCAAGAAAGCAGTGCTCAGAGAACGGAACATTTCACGCTCCTCCCAGGGAAATCGGACGACGGCGACGGCAATAGCCGGGCTTCCATGCCGACTACGACGGGCCACTAGCTCGATTGTATCAAGCCGGAGCGAAAAAAGATGCGAATCGTGACAGCGTCAACGTGACTTCGACTTTAGCCCTCGGTCAATGACCGGGGGTCTTGTGCTTGTGATCTAACGACCAGCGTTACTAATGCACAATCGCCAGCAGGTCGTCTTCGCGCAGGATCAGCAGCTTCTGCCCATCGATCAGCAGTTCCTGACCTGAATACTGCGGAAACAGCACCCGGTCCCCTTCGCCTACCATTGGCGCGGCGCGCGAGCCGTCGGGCAAGGTGCGGCCATCGCCGACCGACAGCACTCGGCCTTGTTGCGGCGGCGACTGGGCCGACTCGGGCAGGATGACGCCCCCCGTGGTGGTTTCCTCGGCGTCGAGACGCTTGACCACGACGTGGTCACCCAAAGGGACAATTCGCATGTTGAAGATTACTCGATGATAGTTCGCCGCGTGTCGTCGGCAGTCGACCGCGGTTGGCCGCCGATTGTCGCACCTGGGACGTGGCAATTCAATGGCAGGCGAAATGCGGGGATTACCTATTGGAAGAAACCGACGATACCAAAGGAGCCCCGGACGTAAGTCCGGGGTTAGCCCTAACGCAAACCGGGGGTTACGTCCCCGGCTCTTGGTTACTTGAAGCTGCGTTAGCAGGCCTGCATGGCCACTTCGACCGCCTTCTTTTGCCACTCGGTGCAGGGGCCCGCGCCAATCGCATCGAACACCTTGCGCGCCTGATCCTTCCGATCGGCCTTCAATAGCGTGTAGCCCAACCGCAGCCGTGCCCGGATCACGCGCGCCGCGCCACGGCCGTTCAACTTGACCGAAGCGATGGCGGCGTCGTTTTCCAACTCGGGCTGATTGGCCAGCGCCTCGACCGCCGCCAAACGAACCGCGGTGCCCTTCTCGCCCAGGCACTCCTTCAACGCGGCATTGACGTTCGAGCCCGACTTACGCGCCAAACTGTTCAGCAAGCCGCAACGGAACTCGTTCCCCGACAGGGTGCGCAAGGCGTTGACCAGCGCATCGGTCGCTTCCTGGCAGTTCAAGCGCTCGAGGCAGTAGCGGGCTGTCTCGCGCAGGTCGATCTGCTTCAGGCACGCGGCCACCGCGCCAACTTCCCCCGCGCCGCCGACCAGCGACAACACGCGGAACAGTTCCTGGCACGCCGCGACTTGCTTCATCGATGTCTCGGTCGGCTCGCCGCGCTTGTCCTTCTCGGGCTGCAGCGCCGGCAAGCAGGCCGCCAAATCCTTGGCCAGTTTCGTGCGTTCATTTTCCTTCCCCGGCGCGCCGGCGGCCGTCCACTTGGCCGTGAGCTTCACCCGGCCGTGATACATCCGCAGTTGGTCCCCCGAGGCCAGCTCTTTGCACAAGTCGCCGATCTCGCCTTTCGGCAATTCGGGCCGGGGGGGCTCTTTCTTCTCGGCCGGCTTGGCGTCTTTCTTTTCGTCGGTCTTCGCGGCTGTGGCGGGCTTGGAAGCGGCAGCGGGCCTTTGGTCGGCCGCCGGTTTCTTGGCCTTGTCACCCACGGCGACATCAACCTTGATTTCAACATCGATTGGCATATTAAAGATTCCTGTGCTGGCTGGCTTAAGAATGGCTGGGGTGAAACGAGCGGGACCGTCGGGCGACTAGACGCGCCACGGGGCGCGCATCGGCCGGCTGGTCATCAGATTGGCCTGTTCGTCGCCGACGAACTGCTCTTTCTCCGGATCCCATTTCAGCTCGCGACCCATTCGCAGGGCGATGCTTCCCAGGTGACACACCGTAGCCGACCGGTGACCGATTTCCACATCGCAAATTGGCCGCTGTCGCGACTTGATGCAGTCGAGCCAGTTGTCGTGGTGGCCGTTGTTCCGCGGCAGTTGAATGTCGTTCTCGCCCGCTTCCCACTTGGTCAGTTCCATGTCGTGGGCGGCGAACTTCTTCTTGTCGCGGGTGACAAAGACCCAGCCATCGGTGCCGGTGAACTTGATGCCGTTGTCCCCCTCGCTGTGGCAGTGCAACTCGACGCCGTTGGCATAGTGGTACAACACGTCGAACTTGCCAGCCACGTCGTGCGGGCCATCGGGGTAATAGGTTCCTTGCCCCGAGACGCGAACCGGGCCGCTCTTGTCCATGCCCATTGACCATTGCGAGATGTCCAAGTGGTGCGCGCCCCAGTCGGTCATCTTGCCCCCCGAGTAATCGCTGAACCAGCGGAACTGGTAATGGCAACGGTTCGGGAAGTATTCGGCCCACGGAGCGGGACCGAGCCAGAAGTTCCAGTCCAGTTCCGGCGGCGGTGTGGTGGGCTTTTGCCAGACGCCGGCGTCGATGTTGCCGATCACCGCGTCGATGCGCACCAACTTGCCGATCTTGCCGTTCAGAATCAGTTCGACGGCCTGGCGAAACGGGCCTTCGCTGCGCTGCTGGCTGCCGGTCTGGAACACGGTGCCGTAGCGGCGGGCCGACTCGACCATCTTGCGACCTTCTTCGATCGTGAGCGTCAGCGGCTTTTCGCAGTAGACGTCCTTGCCGGCTTCCATGGCATAGATCGAGGTCAGGGCGTGCCAATGGTCGGGCGTGGCGATCAGCACCGCGTCGATGTCCTTGCGGTCGCACAGATCGCGGAAGTCCTTGTACCCCTCAATGCGACGCTGGGTCTTTTCCAGCACGTCGGCCACCGCGGCGTCGCGGTGATTGCGATCGACGTCGCAGACCGCGCCCACATCGATGCGCGGGTTCTTGAGCAACTTGTTGTTCAGGTGATGCCGGCGTCCCAAGTCGCCGACGCCGATCGAGCCGACGACCACACGGTCGCTCGGGGCCGGACGGTCGTCCTTGGCGAACACCGTGGCGGGAACAATGGTCGGCGCGGCAAGCGCCGCGGTCGAAGTCTTGAGAAACGTACGACGCGAAGGTGCGGGGCGGTCGATCACGGCCAACGACTCCTCTGTGAGAGCATGCTTAAGCAGAGAGAACGATAGGGGTGGGATTCGACGGGGACATTTACGATAAACTCCCACTCGGTGGAACGCAACGATTTGGCATCGTCAATTCGTTCCGCCACGAGACATTAGCCCCCGGTCAATGACCGGGGGCGTGCGAGAGACGGCTACTTCGCTGGCAGCGATTTGGGGTCGAGTCCGCTTGCGCGTTTCGCTTCGGCCGCGCTGTATTCAAGCACTTGGCCATCGGCCAACAGCCGCTCGCGCAACTTGGCGTAGGGCACATCTTGCACGGCCAGCTTGCCGTCGATGGCCATCACGGCCGCCGTGGCCGCCGACTGGCCCAGGATCATGAACACCGGCTCCATGCGAATCGAGCCATACGCAATGTGCGAAGCCGAGCAACAGACCGGCACCAGCAAGTTCTGGCACTGTTCGCGCCGCGGAACCAGCGAACCATAGGCGATCTCGTAGGGGCCCGGCAGCTTGGCGTAGATGTCCCCTTCGTTCTGCACAAAGCCTTCGGGGGTGATGTAACGCTGAATGTTGTGCGAGTCGATCGAGTACGAACCCATGCCGACCGAGTCGGGCGTGGGCCGCCGCTTGAGCAACTCGTTCTCGGTCATCACGTACGCGCCGATCAGTCGGCGCGCCTCGCGCACGTAAATCTGATGCGACCAGTTGCCGTTGTCGGTGAATTCATCCTTGGGCAAGCCCCAAGTCCGCATCTCGGCTTGCACATCGCTGGGCACGCGCGGATCGTTGGCAATAAAGTAGAGCCAGCCTTGCTGGTAAGTGGTGTGTTCACGCAGGATTTCGCGCCGGCGTTCGTACGACGCCTCGGGATAGTCGTGGTTGTAGCCGATGTTGTCGGTGCTGAACGGGCCGTGATTGTTCGTGTCGGTCTTGTGGTTCGGGATCGGATCGAACTTGTGGAACGTCTCGCGCCAGCCGGCCTCGAACACTCGCACCAATAGCTCATACTGCTTGGGGTCGTAACTCGCGGGCTTGGGGAACGGAATCCGGTTCTCGGGATCGTTCGTCAGACACATCCGGTAGCAGTACGCCTGGACCCCTTTGTCTTCGGCCCCGTAGGCGCCGGGGGGCGAGATGCTCACACGCGGCAGCACGCCGCTCGACGAATCGCCCGGCACGACGTACGGGCTGAGTCCCTTGGGCAGCACGCCAAAGTGGTGGCCGTGATGCAGGACGCCGGTCTGCACGCCATTCCAATGTTCTTGATACTTGGCCCGCGCTTCGCGGCCGACGTGATAGTCGACGCCGGCCGCCGCCATCAGATCCCCTTCATAGGTGGCGTCGATGAACATCTGGCCGGCGTAGGTCTTGCCGCTGAGCATGGTTATTTCGGCAATGCGTCCGTCGCGCTGCTTCACACCGGCGGCGCGGTCGAGCCACTCGCCGCGATGCACCGGAATCTCGAACTCGCGCACCAGGTCTTCGTAGACCCGCTCGGCCGTGTGCGGCTCGAAGATCCACATGGTCCGCTGCTCGCCGTCGATGGCCGGCGTACCCTGTCCCTTGTTGCCGTATTCGGATTTCTTTTGCCACTTCCAGGCGGCGTCGCTGTCGTAATGTTTCCAGATGCGGTGATAGAAATCGCGCGATAGGCCGCCGATGACCGCCTTGTTGCCCGTGTCGGTAAAGCCGAGCCCGCCGGCCGATAGCCCTCCCAGATGCTTGTCGGGACCGACGACGATGACCGACTTGCCCATCTTCTTAGCCTGGACCGCCGCGATCACACCGGCCGAGGTGGGGCCATAAACGACCAGGTCGTACGTCTGGGGCGCGGCCACGGCCGATTGAGTAGCAACGACCAGCGAACCCAGAGCAAGTAAGACGGCGAGGCGCTTCACGGCAACATTCCTTTCGGCGGACGACCCAGCGGGCGATTCGGCAAATCACGCAAACCAGCAGGCATGATGCACACCCTGGGTCGGGTACGCAACTGGCCGGTCCAGTGAGGCGAATCGGCCGCGCCGTGTTGCCTTTTGGCAACATCAAGCGGTAGGCGGCCACGGCCCGGCGCACTCGCCGACTGTGGCGGCGACGCCCGCCGGGTAAGGACTTGCGCACGCTGAACCGTCGGCCGAGGCCGCGATCGCGCCGGGTGGCACCGAGATTGCACGTTGTTCCCGGTCCCATGACGCACGTTCACGAAATCAACGACCCGGCCCAGTTGGAACCCCTGCGGCTCGTCTGGCAGTCGCTCCTCCTGCGCACTCGAGGGGCGACGTTCTTTCAGTCGCTCGACTGGCTGATGACGTATTGGGGGCATTATGGGGCGGAACAGCGGCTGCGCGTGCTGGTGGTCGAGGCTGCCGGCGACGTGATCGGCATCGTCCCGCTGGTCGTGCGCCGGCAACGAACGCGACTCGGCACGATTCGCGCCTTGACGTATCCGCTGGATTGTTGGGGCTCATTCTACGGGCCGATCACTTCGCAGCCCGCCGCCACGCTCGCCGCGGCATTGCGCTACCTGCAATCGACCGAGCGCGATTGGGATGTGATCGATCTGCCATGGGTCGACGCCGACGGCAGCGACGCGCGGCGGACGGCGACCGCCCTGGCGACGGTTGGCTTGCCGACGATCGAACGCACCGAAGGCGCCTCGTCACAAATTGAGCTGCGCGGCACTTGGGACGAATATTGGCGCGGCCGCTCGAAACACTTTCGCGGCAACATTCGTCGCGCCGAGCAGACCCTGGCCGCGCATGGCACGGTCGAATTCGTGCGATACCGGCCCACGGGCGTCCGGCACGACGATGATGCCCCGCGGTTCGATCTTTACGACGCCTGCGAGCAAGTGGCCGCCGCCAGTTGGCAAGCCGATCGCGACGATGGCACGACGATCACCAGCCCGGCGATTCGCGACTTCTTGCGCGAGATGCACGTAACGGCTTGCCGCGCTGGCGCGGCGGATGTGGCCTTGCTCAAGGTCAACGGCCAGCCGGCGGCGTTTGCCTATGGGTATCAAGGCCAAGGGAACGTGTTCGGTTTGCGCATGGGTTTCGACCCGCGGGTCTCGAAGTCCGGCGCTGGTTCCGTGTTGCTGCGACACTGGATCGCCGACAGCTTTGCCCGCGGCGACACGATGATCGACCTCGGAGTCGACTACGTGGATTGCAAGCGGCATTGGCGAACGCGCAGCGCTCGGGTCGCGCGTTACACTCACTTTGGCCCGGGTCTGCGGGCGTCGGCACTACGCGCCGCGCGACACCTTCGCGGTTGGTGGCAAAGCCGCTCGGCGTAGCGTCTTCGACCGTTGACTAGAACAACCGGTTGTAACCGTTCAGGGCCGCCACGCGGTACGCTTCGGCCATGGTCGGGTAATTGAATGTCGTGTTGATGAAGTACATCAACGAGTTCGCTTCGCCCGGCTGGGACATGATGGCCTGGCCGATGTGAATGATTTCCGAAGCGTTCGCGCCGAAGCAATGAATGCCCAGTAGCTGCAGCGTCTCGCGATGGAACAGCAGCTTGAGCATGCCGGCCGTCTGGCCAGTGATCTGGGCGCGGGCCAGGCTCTTGAACAAGGCGTGGCCGATCTCGTACGGGACGTTCGCCTCGGTCAACTCGCGCTCGGTCTTGCCCAGTGAGCTGATTTCGGGGCTGGTATAGATGCCCGTCGGAATATCCCGGACCATCTTGTGATCGCCACAGCCGCAGAATGCGTGCGTGGCGGCGAAGCGGCCTTGCACGTAGGCCGCGCTGGCCAACGCCGGAATGCCGATGACGTCGCCGACCGCGTAGATATGCGGCACCGAAGTCTGGAAGTCGTCGTTGACCGGAATGTTGCCGCGCTTGTCCGGCTGGATGCCGATGTGCTCCAAGTTCATGTTGTCCGAGTTGCCGGTGCGACCGTTGGCCCACAGCAGGATGTCGGTCTTGAGCTGCTTGCCCGACTTCAGGTGCAGCACCACGCCGTCGTTGAGCGGTTCGACCCGTTCGTAGGTTTCACCGTGACGCAGCAGCACGCCCCGGTCGCGCATGTGGTAGCTGAGCGCGTCGATGATCTCGTCATCGAGGAACTCGAGCAGCTTGCCGCGCGTGTTGATCAGGTTGACCTTGCATTCCAGGTTGCGAAACATCGACGTGTATTCGCAGCCGATCACGCCCGCCCCGTACACGGTGATCGAATGAGGCGTCTCGTTCAGACTCAGGATCGAGTCGCTGTCGAAGATGCGCGGGTGCGAAAAGTCGATATCGGGTGGCCGATAGGGGCGCGCCCCCATGGCCAGCACGATCTTGTCGCCGGTCAGCCGCCGCTTGGCGCCGCTTTCGGAGTCGACCTCGACGGTGTGCGAACCGATGAACGTGGCGTGGCCGCCGAAGATCGGAATATCATTTCGGTCGTAAAACCCTCGCCGCATGTCAACCTGGCGTTCGATCACGCTACGGGCCGAGCGTCGCAGCTCCGAGAACGAAAAGCGAAGCGTGCCGATTCGCTCGCGGAACAGCGGATTGCTGTTGGCCTCGGTCATCCGAAAGATCGAATACCGCAGCGCCTTGCTGGGAATGGTTCCCCAGTGGGTGCAGCCGCCGCCGATCTGGTGAAAGCGTTCGACGACCGCGACCGAATGGCCTTGTTTGACGGCCTGCATGGCGGCGCCTTCGCCCCCCGGGCCAGTGCCGATCACCACCAGGTCGTATTTCGATTCGGAAATGCTAGCCATGTTTCCCTTTGCAGGTCGCGTTCGGCGCCGAGCGGTTGCTCGGCGAAATTCGGGGACGTGGCGCAGTGCGCGGGGGTCGCGGCAAGTCTAGCAAATCAGTACGATTTGCGGCAGTCGACTCGCGCGAGACTAGTGCCGCGTTAACGCCGTTCAAACGTACGTGCCGGCCCGCCGTGGTCGGCCAGAAAACCCGTGGGGAACTGCCGCCAGTGACGCACCGTATTGTCAGCCTGTGCGGGTTGTTCGCAATGATCGGGCTGGCCTGGCTGCTCAGCTCGCGGCGCGGCCGCGTCAGCCTGCGAGTGATCGTCGGCGGGTTGGTGTTGCAATTTGGCTTTGCGCTGCTGGTGCTGCGCACCGGTTTTGGACGGCGATTGTTCCAGGCAGCCGGCGATCTGTTCACGCGGCTACTCGAATATGTAACCCAGGCGTCGATGTTTGTCTTTGGCGTTGACGAGCCGAACCGCGGGCTGTTGCTACAGTCGTTCGCGTTCAGCGTGCTGCCGACGATCATCTTCTTTTCGGCGTTGATGTCGTTGTTGTATCACCTGGGGGTGATGCAGCGGCTGGTGCGGTTGATGGCTCGGCTCATGCAATGGACGCTCGGCACCTCGGGGGCCGAAAGCTTGTCCGCCGCGTCGAATATCTTTGTCGGCATGACCGAAGCGCCGCTGTTCATTCGACCCTATTTGGCCAGCATGACCAACTCGGAGCTGAACGCCGTAATGGTGGGCGGCTTTGCCACGGTGGCCGGCGGCGTGATGGCCGCCTATGTCAGCTTTGGCATCGACGCCGGGCACTTGCTGACGGCGTCGGTCATTTCGGCCCCGGCGGGATTGCTGATCGCCAAGATCATGTTGCCCGAGATCGACGAGCCCCAGACCTCGGGCAAAGCGGCGGTCGAGTTGCCCTCGACGGTGACCAACACGATCGAAGCGGTCGTTGTCGGCGCGGCCGATGGGCTGAAACTCGCGATGAATGTCGGGGCGATGTTGATTGCGTTCCTGGCGTTGATTGCCATGCTCAACGCGCTGCTGGGGTGGGTTGGCGGCTGGTTCGGCGCGGCCTGGTCGATTGACGTGGCACTCGGCTATTTGTTCTGGCCCTTCGCCTGGCTGATGGGCGTGGACGCCAACGAGTGCGGCGAGGTGGGGCGGCTGCTGGGTTTGCGAATGGCGACCAACGAGTTTCTGGCCTACCGCGATCTGGCCGAACTGATGCAGCAAGGCAAGCTCAGCGAGCGTTCCGCGATCATCACGACCTACGCCCTGTGCGGCTTTGCCAACTTCGGTTCGATCGGCATCACCGTCGGCGGCATCGGGGCGATCGCGCCGGAGCGGCAACGCGACCTAGCTCGACTGGGCCTGCGGGCGATGATCGGCGGAACGCTGGCGTGCTTCATGACCGCCTGTGTCGCCGGTGTGTTGATTCCGTGAGACTGGTGTGCTGATGCGGCGAGAGAGTCCTCGCTAAACCCTTCTCCCCCGGGGAGAAGGTGGCGGCGCTAGCCGACGGATGAGGGTCGCGCGTCAGTCGGGAGCGGCGCTCCAATGGTTCGGTGACCCTCATCCGGCCTTCGGCCACCTTCTCCCGGAGGGAGAAGGGTTGCTGCTTACCGTGTCACGGTGGTTACTTCACTCCATCACCTTCAAACTGTACGTCTTGGCGACGCACACCACGCGCTGGCCCACGGTCAGTTGCTGTTGCTGGGCGCTGGAATGAGTGACCTCGGCCCAGACCACTTGCCCAACGTCGATCGCGACCATCAGGCCGTCGTCGACTTCGGCGACTTGGCACACCACGCCGGGCCAGCGATTGCGGGCGCTGATGTCGAGCGTCGCGCCCGGCGACGCCAGCAGCACGTCACGCGGGTCGAGTTGCGCGTACTTTACCTGGGGCGCGGCCGCGTCACGCGACACGGCGTCGGCGACGTGCAGGCTTTCCAGCGGTGGTGGTGGCAGCGTGACAACGTGCTCGCCAAGTCGTCCAGTGCGTTCGCCGTTTACGGTCTTCACATTGGTCAGCCGCAGCAGGTTGATCGGCCCCAACTGATCGCGCCATTGCAACGGGGCGCGATGCAACAGCGCTTGGTTCACCCCGGCCGCGGTGACGACTCGTCCGGCGTCAACGACCACGGCATATTGGGCCAAGCGGCGGACTTCGGCCTGGGCATGGCTGACAAACAGGGCGGGGATCTGCCAGCGCTCGACGATGTGTTCGAGATAGTCGAGCACCTGCCATCGCAGCCGATCGTCAAGCGATGACACAGGCTCGTCGAGCAGCAACAGTTGCGGCTGAGCCAATAGCGCTCGCCCTAGCGCCACGCGCTGCCGTTCCCCTCCCGAAAGAGTCGCCGGCCGCCGGTCGACGAGCGTTCCCAACTCCAACACACGCACAACGTCATCGTACTTGACGCGAGCCTCGCCGCCCCGATGGCGTCGCAACCCATAAGTCAGATTGTCGGCCACGGTGCGATGCGGAAAGAGCAACTGGTCCTGGAAGACCATGCCGATGCGGCGGCGTTCGGGGGGCACAAAGATGCGCCGCGCGGTGTCGAGCCAAGTCTGTCCGCCGCATTCGATGCGACCTTCCCGCACTCGCAGCAGGCCGCACAGCACGTTCAAGCACGACGTCTTGCCGGCGCCCGATGGTCCGAACAACGCGGTCACCTGGGCGTCGCTCTCCCAGGCCATATCGAGCTGAAAGCCCGAGTCGAACCGATGCTTGGCCGTGAACGAAAGATGGGTCACGATTCGTGCGTGCTCCGCGCGGCCCTGGCGGTAGCCAGGCGCGGCCCACGGCGCTCGAGCCACTGGCTGGCGGCCAGTGACAACGCGCACAGCGCGATCGACGCGCCGACCAGCGGCCAGGCGGCCGAGAGCCCGTCGGGCTGTTGCATGTGCGTGTAGACCGCCAGCGGGATGGTGCGCGTTTCGCCTTGAATGTTGCCGGCCACGAGAATCGTCGCGCCAAACTCACCCAGACTGCGGGCAAAGCCCAACACCGCGCCGGCCAGCACGCCAGGCCACGCCAGCGGCAGCACGACGCTCAAGAAGGCGTCGAGCGGCCGTGCGCCGAGCGTGCGCGCGGCCTGTTCCAGTCGCGGGTCGACCAACTCGATGGCGGTCCGCACCGCGCGGACCATCAGCGGCAAGCTGACCACCAAGGCGGCGAGCGCGGCCCCTTGCCAATTGAAGACCAACCGCACCCCCAGCGTGTTTTCGAGCCAGCCCCCCAGCCAGCCATGCCGCCCCAGCAATACCAGCAACACGTACCCGGTGACCACGGGGGGCAGCACCAGCGGCAGATTGACCAGCGTATCGAGCAGCCAGCGCACGATGCCGCGCGAGTGAACCAGCGCATACCCCAGCGCGATGGAAACAGGCAGCCCAATCACGACCACGCAAGCGGCGACGCGCAAGCTGAGCAGCACCGCTTCAAGGTCGTCGGCGTTCATGGTTGGGCCTGGGGCGCAGCGCTGGCGGGCACCGATGGGACTTTCGTCACTTCGGCGTCGTCGTTGAGAATACTGAAGCCAAACCGCTTGAAGACAGCGATCGCTTCGGGAGAAGTCAGCTCGTCGTAGAACTTCACCGCGTGGGGATTCTCGGCCCCTTGCTTGAGGACGAGCCAGGGGTAGACCACCGGCGCGTGCAACTTGGGATCGATTTCCGTGACGACACGGACATTCTTGCTCAGCGCGGCGTCGGTGGCATAGACGATGCCGGCTTCGGCCTCGCCTCGCTCGACAAAGAGCAGCGCCTGGCGCACGTCATCGCCGGCCACCACTTTGGGAGAGACCTTGGCCCAGAGTTCCAGCTTTTCGAGCGCCGCTCGCGCATATCGCCCGGCGGGGACGCTGCTGGTTTCGGCCAGGGCCACGTGTGCGACGCCACTGTCGGCGAGATCTTCCAGCCGCTTCACCGACGAATCGACGCGCGCCGGCACGATCAGCACCAGCCGATTGCCCAACAGCTTGCGGCGACGCGCCACGAGTTGCTTGTCGCTCAGGGCGTTGGCCCACTTCTCGTCGGCGGAAAGAAACAAATCGGCCGGCGCGCCTTGCTCGACTTGTTGCGCCAGGGTGGCCGTGCCCGCCAGGTTGAGCACGACCTTGCACCCGGTGCGCTGCTCGAAGGACTTGGCAATCTCTTTCAAGGCGTCGGCCGTGCTGGCGGCCGCGAAAACGCGAACCGTTCCCTGGCTGGCCGAACGCACTTTGCCGCAGCCCGCAACCAGCGCGACCGTCAACAACAGAGTAAAAGCAACGAAGCGAGCCAGCGCAGTGCGCATGAGATGAACACTCGTCCTGTGTGTCGGGCGATTGAAACCGAGAACGCCGAGCGGAGCGTGCGCTCAGGATAAACTGTGGCGGAGAAAACCGCCAGTTGGCGCGGGCGAGCAGCTTCCACGCCCTTGTCAAGGAGCAAATGGCTTGCCGATTGCGACAGAAGTCGACGCTGAAGTCAGCATCAGCGCGGCTTATCGGGCGTGTGCGGCCGCTAGCACGACAGCGCGCAAAGTTGCGCGGCGCGTCAAGAGCATTGACGCGATTTTTGCGTGGCGCGTTTCTAAATAAATTCTCTTCGCGCTTATCGACCAGCGCGCATATAATGCCGCCCGCTCGATCGCGCCGCACCATGCGTGACACTCGTTCACGCCGCGGCGAATGTTGAGCGATTCCTCTTCACTGCCGAGGTTCATTGCCGTGCTGTACGTCCGACCGAAAGTTGCCGAGCTGTCGTTTCAACTGTTTGGTCGTTCGCTGCATCCGGAGTTGTTCGAGATCAAAAGCAGCCGCTCGTTGGAACGGGGTGATTATCGGGCGCGAATCGACATCACCAGCGCCGGCCACGTGGTGACCTGGAATTACCAGGGGGTCACGCTGACCGAAGTCTGTGCCGACGTCCATCAGCCCCTGCCGCGCAAGCGTCGGCTGCTGTCCCATCGCCTGAAAGGGGAGCGAAACGACCGCTTTGAGACCCGCGGCGGCATTCGCTACGAGACCAGCTTGCAGCTCGAAACGGTCCCCCCCGAGGTGTTCTGGAACCTGCAACAGGAGCTTTCCCAGGACGGTCAGTTGCGGGGGATGCTCCACCGGTTCTCGTCGAGTGGCCGGTTGGCCCTGGGGGCGTTGAGCTACATTTCGCTCGAAACGCGGAACCGCAGCCTGCTGATCCAGGCGTTTCACACGTTTCCCGACGACTGTGCCCTGGTCAAAAGCCAGTCGCTCTTTGAATTGCCGTAGCAATTGCGGTACAACATTCGCAATTGTCAGCGCGGCGCCAAGTATCGGCCCAACGCTTGTGCATCGCCAGGGGCCAGCCGCACTGTGATTGTTTAGTAAAAAGGGATGGCCAGCGTGTTTGTCGCAGGATCAACGGAGTGTTTCCCCAAGCTGCCGCTCGACCAGGCGCTGCAACGGCTGGTCGATCTGGAATACTCGCACGTCGAACTCGATGTGTTCGAGTCGGGCAATCATCTCAAGCCATCTGAAGTGCATAACCGGCTGGAAGAAGTTGTCCACCTGTGTCGCGACGAGCATCGGCTGACGCCGGTTGCGCTGTACGTCGACATCGAGCCCGAGATTCCAGCCTACTACGATCAATGGAAGAGTTGCTGCCGGCTGGCCAAGGCGTTGAAGATCGCCACCATTGCCGTTCGCAGCGGCGAGTTGGGCACGCCCTTCAATGCCGAGGTCGAGCGGCTGCGCGAGATGGTGCGGATTGCCTCGCTCGAAGGAGTGGTCGTCGGGCTGAAGACCGAAGTCGGCCACATGACCCAGGATCCGGCCACGGCCGGCGTGCTGTGTGACAACGTGCGCGGCTTGGGCATCACGCTCGACCCCAGTCACTATGTCTATGGCCCCTACGGCGGCGCCGATTATGACCGGCTGTTCAAGCATGTCTGCCACGTCCAATTGCGCGACACGTCCAAGAGCAAGCTGCAAACGCGCGTCGGCCAAGGTGAGATCGAATATGGCCGGCTGGTTACCCAGTTGGGCAAGCTCGGCTACAACCGGGTCTTCTCGGTGAACATCATCGATCTGGAAGATCCCGAAGTCGACCACTACGGCGAAATGCGCAAGCTTCGGTTGCTGTTGGAAAGCTTGCTGTAGTTGACTCATCAGGTCCGCACTCGCAGTAATCGCGGCAGCGGAAGACGCGGCAGCGCTTATTGGATGCCGTCACGAGCCTTTTCTCGTGCTGGTGGCGTCGCACCGGGCCGCCAAGTACACTGTCCGGGGTCCATCAGCCGGCGGGTGTGATTACGCTCGTCGCCTGGCCTGCCTGGAAACCCTCGATCGGCGCGTGCCGTGGCGCGGCTGATCTTCTTTCGGATTCTTCACGCCGAGGTTGGAACATGAAATTGCGCTTTGCGCTCGCCGTCGTCTTGTCATCGCTGGTCTTGTCGAGCGCCCCGCAAGCCGCCGAACCGGCGCCGCCGATCAAGATTGCCGACGGCCTGGTCAATCCCGAATCGGTCTGCGTTGGCGTTGACGGGCGGATGTACGTGACCACCATCGGCGAGTTCGACAAGCCGGGCGATGGCGGCATCGTGGCGATGGTGCCGGGCAAGACACAGACATTTGTCACCGGCTTGGACGACCCCAAGGGGATCGACTACTTCAACCGCGCTTTCTATGTCGCCGACCAGAAGCGCGTGCTGCGCGTCGACATGGCCGGCAAGGTTGAAGTCTTTGCCGCGGCCGAGGCATTTCCGCGTTCGCCGTTGTTCTTGAACGACGTCGAAGTCGATGCCAAGGGGAACGTCTACGTCACCGACACGGGCGACCTGCAGGGGGCTGGTGGTGGCGTGTTCCGCATCGACCCCAAAGGGAAGGTCACCACGATCATCGACGCCAAGACCACGCCCGAGTTGAAAGGGCCGAACGGGTTGTTGGTTGACGGCGCCGGGCATTTGCTGTTATTCGATTTCATCGCTGGCAAGTTGCACCGCGTCGATTTGGAAGACAACTCGCTGGCCACCTTGGCCGAAAATCTGCCTGGCGGCGACGGCATTGCCCGGGATTATGATGGCAATATTTACCTCAGCCAGTGGAAGACCGGTGAAGTGACGGTCTTGCGTCGTGGCAGCAAGCAGGTGGAACTGCTGAGCACAAAGTTCCAGCAGGCCGCCGACATTTGCATCAACTACAAGACCGGTCACGTGATTGTGCCGGACATGAAGGCTGGCACGGTTTCGACCTTGCCATTGGTCTCGCCCCGTCCGACCGACGTGGATGAAACACCGTTGCCAGTCGAGATCGCTCAAGTTTGGCCCAACGTGGAAATCGCGCGGCCGATCGTGCTGACTCACGCCAACGACGGCAGCGGCCGTCGGTTCTGCGCGTCGCAACTGGGCCAGGTCTACATCCTGCCCAAGAACGACGATGACAGCCAGGCGACGCTGTTCTTCGATCTGCACGAAAGCGTGAGCTACAAAAACAGCGAAAACGAAGAGGGGTTCTTGGGCATGGCCTTCCATCCCAAGTTCAAGGAGAACGGCCAATTCTTCGTCTATTACACGTCGACCGAGTCGCCGCACCTGTCGAAGATTTCGCGGTTCCGCGTCGATGCCGACAATCCGAACCATGCCAGCGTGAAGAGCGAAGAAGTGCTGATGCGAATTCCGCAGCCCTATTGGAACCACAACGGCGGCACGCTGGCCTTTGGTCCCGATGGCTTCTTGTACATCGCGCTCGGTGACGGCGGTTCGGCGAACGATCCACAGAACAACGCCCAGAACCTGAGCACTTGGCTTGGCTCGATCCTGCGAATCGATGTCGACCGCAAGGAAGGGAAGCTAGCCTACGGCATTCCCCAGGACAATCCGTTCCTGCCTGGTGGGAGCCAGGCTGGCCGCGCCGACGGCGCCAAGCCCGAGACCTATGCCTATGGCGTGCGCAACATCTGGCGGATGTCATTCGACCGGCAGACCGGCGAAGGCTGGTTTGCTGACGTCGGACAGGACATTTGGGAAGAGATCAACTTGCTGAAGCCTGGGGCGAATTACGGCTGGGCGCTGCGCGAGTCGATGCACCGCTTCCGCGAAACTGGTTCGGGCCCGCGCCGCGATCTGACCGAGCCGATCTGGGAGTACCATCACGACGTGGGCAAGTCGGTCACCGGCGGGCACGTCTATCGTGGACCGATCCAGGCGTTGCAGGGACACTACATTTACGCCGACTACGTGACCGGCAGAGTGTGGGGGCTGAAGTATGACAAGCAGGCCAAGCGCGTCGTTGCCAATCGACCGATTGCCGGCAACACGGCGCCGGTGATGTCATTCGGCGAAGATCAGGACGGGGAGGTCTACTTCATGACGCCCGAAGGCCGCCTTTACCGGTTCCGCGCGCCGCGCGGCTAAGCGCGCTTGCGCTGCAGATAAATGCCAACCACGACGGCACGACGGAAGAGGGATCACCGCGGAGGCGCAGAGAAGGCCGCAGTAGGAGTAGAGGGACGAAGAGGCTCGCCACTTGCCTCGCTATCGCGGCATTTCATTCGTCATTCGGGCTTCGTCATTGGCAACTGGACAAAGCCATCACAAAGGCGGCGATCTACTTAGAGCTTCCAACTGTCAAACAGTTGCACGCGCAGTTGATCCAGGTCGGGTACTTTCTGGCCGTTCGTCTTGCGCACCAGTTCCGCCACCCAGTTGTCCATCCGTCGCATCCGCTCGGCCAGATTGGCCACCGTGTTCATCGCCAGTCGGGTGCAAATCGCCGGCTGCGTCGTGCCTAGCTTGTCGAACGCTTCGCGATCCAGACGCAGCAACTGCACCGGCCCCTTCGCACGCACGCATGCCGAATGGGGCGCGGCATGAAAGAAGGACATCTCGCCAAAGTTGCTGTAAGGCTCCAACGTGGCTAGGACGATCGGCTGCTTGGCCTCGTTGGGCTTGCCGACGAGGGCGACCTCGCAGCGTCCTTCGAGCAACACCCACAGATACTGGCTCATGCCGTCTTGTTCGACAATGGTCTGACCTGCCGGGGCGGCGACCAACTCGGCCACGCCACTCAACTGCTTCAATTGATCGACCGTCAGACCGGCAAAGATCGGAATCTGTTCGAGTTGCGCCGCGGTCAAAGTTTTATCGCTCATGTCACTCCTCCCAAGACGGTAGCACGGCCCACGCGACCGATGCCCAGGACGTAGGCCGCGGTGCGCAGGCTGACCTTGCGTTGTTGTGCCGTTTCCCAAACCCGCTCAAAGGCCTCGCTCATCACCTGGTCCAGTTCCTGACGCACGCGATTCATGCCCCACTGGTAATGCTGCCGATTCTGGACCCACTCGAAATAACTGGCCGTCACGCCCCCCGCATTGGCCAGAATGTCCGGCAACACCGTCAGCCCGCGACGATCGAAGACGTCGTCGGCTTCCAGATTGGTCGGCGAGTTGGCCGCTTCGACGATCAGCGGGGCCTTGATCTTCTCGGCGTTCTGCTTGGTCAGCACACCGCCAAGCGCCGCCGGAATCAACAGATCGACATCCAACTCAAGTAGCTCCGCGTTGCTCAACTGATCGGCTTCCTTGTAACCGGCCAGGCCGCCGCGATTGGATAGAGCGTAGCGCATCAGGCCCTTCATATCGAGCCCATCGGCCCGATAGAACCCACCGCTCACGTCGCTGACCGCCACGATACGACACTCGGCGTCGCTGAGGAACTTGGCCGTGTGGAAGCCGACGTTGCCGAAACCTTGGATGGCGACACGCAGCTTGGTCGCGTCGCGCCCCAGCCGGCTGCAGAGCTTCATGGTCACAATGCCCACACCGCGCCCGGTCGCTTCCTCGCGTCCCGGCAGGCCGTGCATTTCGACCGGCTTACCGGTGACGACCGCGGGGCTGAAGCCGTGGTACTTGCCGTATTGATTCATGAACCAGGCCATCACCCGGTCGTTGGTCCCCATGTCGGGTGCGGGAATATCGACGTCCGGACCGATCACGTCGTGAATGCCGTCAACGAAGGCGCGCGTGATCCGCTCCAACTCGCGCGGGCTGACCTGGCGCGGGTCGATGGCGATGCCCCCTTTGGCGCCGCCATAGGGGATGTTCACGACCGCCGTCTTCCAGGTCATCAGCGCGGCCAGTGAGCGGACTTCGTCCAGGCTGACGTCTGGATGGTAGCGCAAGCCGCCTTTCATCGGGCCGCGCGAGTCGTCGTGCTGGACGCGATAGCCGACATAAGTGGCGATTTCGCCGTCGTCGCGCTCGATGGCCACTTGGACCTGGACCTCGCGCTTGGGCATCAACAGCAGCCGTCGAATATTATCGTTCAGTTCGATCTGATCGGCGGCTTTATGGAAGTAGTGCTGAGTGGAGTCCAGTTCGCTCATGGATGTTTCGTCTCGCAAGGTCAGGCAGTCGTTCGATGCCAACCGCTATGAAAAGTCTACGCTTCGGCCTGGGGACGGGGCGCGGGAATCTTATCGGTGTGCCCTCATCGACTCAATGCGACGCGCGGGGTATGGACGCCAGCAGTCCTATCGGTTTGCATCGGCCAAAAGCGCAACCTCTGGCCGATTCACTTGTTGGCGATGGGGTTAGGAGGGTGAAACGGCCATTAAAAACCCGTTATTCATGCCACGCTGAGTATTGTCCTAAACCTTTGTGTAATCGATCCGCTCGGGCTAAACTGAATAGGCCGTGTATGTTGGGTCAACACGGCACGCCCGCCATCCATGACCCGTGGGGCAATTCGCTGAAAAAGCGCGAAGCGCGTTCCCCTTTTTTGTTGAACTGAAGCTGTAGGCGTCGCGTCTAACAAGGCGCACGCCCCGGGCTGTCATTACAGACCCATTGGCCGCGCGGTGGCCAGGACGGCGGCGCTCGAGCGATTGAATCTGGTTCCCATGGCGACAACCTCAAACCTTCAAACATTTTGGAAGCACCTGTCCGAGAGCAGGCTCCTCAAGAATGAGGAGCTGGCCAAGCTCTTCGAAGCGTCGCAAAAGATGGAAGCCGCCGGGAAGCTGTCCCCCGACAAGGTGGCTCAATGGCTGGTCAGCAATCAAAAGATCAGTCCCTATCAGGCCAAGATCCTGTTGGCCGGTCGTGCGGGGCCGTTTCGCTACGGCGATTACCTGATCTATGACCGGATCGAAAGCGGACGCCTGGCGGGCATCTTTCGCGCGTTCCACACCCCGACCAGTCATCGCGTTTGTCTGTTTTTCCTATCCGGGGCGACGGTCCAAGACTCGCAAGTCTTGGCCAGCTTGGCGCAGCAGGCTGGCATGGCCAATCGCGCCAGCTTGGGACACCCGAACCTGTTTCGCACGTACTATCTGGCCGACGAGGGGCGCTTCAAGTTCATCGTCCTCGACGACTTGCAGGGAAAGCGCGTCGAACGTCTGCTCGCCACGCAAGGGGCGCTCGATCCGCGCGAGGCCTGCCGGATTGCTCGCCAGGCGGCGCTGGGCTTGGGCCGCTTGCACGCCATGGGGCAGGTTCACGAGGAAATCCGTCCCGCCAACCTGTGGGTCGACCGCAACGGACACGTCCGCATCTTGTTGTTCCCGTTGTCGCGCGATCCGCTTGCGCCGCCGCGGGCCTGGTTGGCTGATGTGCTGTCGGGCAATCGTCAGGAAGGCAAATTGCCGGTCGAGGCCGACTATACCGCACCTGAATTACTCGACGGCTCGCGCGCCCCCGACGCGCGCAGCGACCTGTACAGCCTCGGGTGTACTCTGTACCAGATGTTGTCGAACCAGGTGCCATTCCCCGGCGGCACGCTGCAGCAAAAACTGCAACGCCACGCCGCCGCCGAGCCGACGCCGCTCGAAAAACTGAATCCCGCCGTCACGCCCGAACTGTCGCGCTTGGTCGGCTATATGATCGCCAAAGACCCGGATATGCGCTACCAGCGCGCCGACAGCATCGTCGAGGCGTTGCTTGAGCACTTGCCCCCCGGGGCTGCTCAGTCGGAACAACTCAGCACCACGGCCGCCGGCAAAGCGTACGAGGTCTGGCTGAAAAAGAACGTCGCGCCGCCTCCGGCTCCGCCGGCCAATGCGACCCCGGCAGCCCCCAGCGCCACCCCCGCGCCTAGCGCGACGCCGGCGCCCATGGCCGCCGCGGTGATGGCTGACCCGATTCCGCCGGTGCAAGCGCCGATGGTCGCCATGCCGGTCAACCCGAACATAGCGCCGATGATGGCGACGCCAGTCATGGCGATGCCCACGGCCGATCCTTACGGTGCCATGAGCGCAGGGGGCGCAGTGCCCATGGCCATGCCGGCCGGATCGATGATGGGAGCACCGATGACCGCCATGCCTGTCGGCGGATCGCCCATGATGGCTGCGCCAGTGATGGCCATGCCCGCGGCTGATCCTTACGGCGCGATGGGCGCGCCGATGATGGCCGCGCCGATGATGGCCGCGCCCGTGATGGGCGCACCGAGCGGCGCGCCGATGGGGATGGGCTTCGACTCGGCCCCTAGCGACGGTGGCATTCTGGCAGAGCGCGCCCTGCGGCGCAAGAAGAGTTCGAGCCTGCCTTTGATTGCCGTCGTGCTGCTGTTGGCCCTGGTCGGAACCGCCGTGGGCTTGCACTTTAGCGGCTTTGACCTGATGGCGCTCGTCGGCGGCGGTGGGGACAAGACCGAGGCCAATGTTCAAGCCAATGCCAATCCACAGGCCAGCACTGGCACCAAGCCGTCGGTCCCCGCGACCGGCGTTCCGTCAACCGGCACGCCTGGTACTCAACCGGCAACTGATGGCTCGGCCACCAATGCACCGGGCGCAATGACGGAGCAGCCCGGCGAAGCGAAGCCAGCAGTCGAGAAGGCCAAGGGCGAAGCGATTGCCGGCGCGAACGAGCCGATCTGGGCGTCGCCGACGTCGGGCAAGCCGCTGACGCCGACCGAAATCAGGTACATGGCCCAGTTTATGCAGTCGATCCTGATCGTGCGCCCGGCCGATTTGCTGAAACAGCCCGAGGCCAAACTTCTGCTCGCTCCGGAGATGTCGCCGCAGATCGAAAAGCTGGCCGGGCAGAATCCGTTGGGCGTGCCGGGACGCTGGCTGGCCACGTCGTTGCCGGCGCTGGTCGGTGTGCCGCTGGATAACATCGAGCAAGCGATCATCTGCTGGCCGCAAAGCCACGACGCGCATGGCGTGTTGGCCGTTGTCGCCCGACTGGTCGAGCCGGTCGAAGAGGCGACGCTGTTGACGGCCTGGGGCAACCCGCAACCGCAACCCGTCGGTGACAAGAAGTACTACATACGCGACGGCCGCGGCTATTACATCCCTGCCGATGGCGGCGGCAAGTTCGTGGCGATCGCGCCGCCCGAGGAAATCAAAGGGATGATCGACGGCGACGCGGTGATCTTCTCGCCCGAGGTCGAGAAGATGATGCAGTCGACCGACGCCGAGCGGCAATTCACTTGGATCTTCCCGCACAAGTTCCTGGAAGGGGCGGGCGGGGCGATCTTCGAAGGGCTGGGCGCCAAGCTCAAGGAGCCGGTCGAATGGCTCCTGACCGGCGCTGGCGATGCGGAAGGAACGACCGAAGCGCCGAAGGTGATCTTGCTGAGCGCTCACTTCAGCGACGGCGCGTTCTTTGCCGAGGCGCGACTGTCGAACCCCGACGCCACGGTCAAGGAAGCGACCGCTGCGGCGGCGTACCTGGAACGCGCCAAACAATTGCCGCGCCGCGTGAAGCTCTACAACGCTTCGCTGGCCAAGACGCCGTTCAGCTTGCCGATCCTGGCCGACTTCGACGACCGTGTGAAGCTGGCCGATCACGCGCTCAGATTTGGCGTACTCGACAAGCAGGTGATCGCCCGGTGCTACTTGCCGGCCGGGGCGGCCTTGCACCTGGCCTTGGGGACGCATCTGGCCATGCTCGAGAACCCAATTGGCGTCGCGCCGGTCGCGGTCGTCGCGGCTGCGCCTGCGGGCGGAGCGCCGGCGGCGCCGGGCATGACCGCCGCGCCGGCAGGGGCTGGGCCGCAGACCACGGCCGACAAGTTGAACAAGGTCACGTCACTCTCGTTCCCAAAGAATACGCTGGAAGTCTCGATGCAATTGCTGGCCGACGAACTGGGATCTCCGATTGTGATCATGGGGGGCGACTTGCAGCTCGACGGCATCACCAAGAACCAGTCCTTTACCCTGGACGAGAAGAACAAGAGCATCCGGGAAATTTTGATGACGATCTTCATGCGGGCTAGCCCAGAGGGCAAGCTGGTCTATTTCATCAAACCCGACATCGACGGGTCGGAAACGTTGTTCGTCAGCACGCGGGCCCAGACCGCCAAGCGTGGGGACACGCTGCCCCCCGAGTTCGCTGGCGCGCCGGACCCGAAAAAGAAGAAATAACCGGCGTAATGCGCATCAGCCGAGGTGATTGGCGACGTACGATTGAGAGCATCGACGCACGAGGATTGACGCCGGCGCAAAGTTGCTGGCCCGGTTGATAAGGCGAGTCGCGTGGAACTGTTTTCAGTACGCTGTTTGACCTGCAAGTCCAAGCTGAAGGTCGTCAACAGCGACATCATCGGCCAGATCGTCGGCTGTCCCAAGTGCGGCGGCATGGTGCAGATTGCGCCCCCCGCAGGTTGGCAGCCCGGATCGTCGGCCGCAGCGTCCGACTCGCAATCACAACTGGCCTCGGCCTCGTCGTCGGGCATCATCACTGGCGCGGCTGCCGCCGGCGCCGTGACGACACCGTTCGATGATTTGGCCTGGAGCGATTCGCCGGCCGCCAATGCCGCGCGCAATGCGGCGGCACCGAAGCAGCCCGCGCGCCCAGCGCCGGAAAAAACTTCGTCCAAGCCGCCAGCGTCCGCGCCCACGAGCGTCGCGGCGGCGAAAATCGCGCCGGCGGCATCGAACGCGCCGCCCTTGCCCGATTTGCTGCAGGCCGCGCCGTCACGATCGTCCCTGGCTTGGCTCCCCTGGGTGTTGATCCCGGTGGCTGGTATCTTGTCAGCTGCCGTGGCCGCCTGGGTGACCAGTGGTAACGCCGCCAACACGGAAGTGGCCGTGGCCGTCACACCAGCGTCGGTCGTCCCCGCGGTCGTGACCACAACGACAACTCCGACTGTGCTAGTGCCGCAGCCCGCGGCGATCACCGCTCCGGCGCCCACAGCGCCCGTGGTTCCCAATAACGTATTCTCCGCGCCTGCGGCCCAACAAAAAGACGGAGGTGGACAGCGAGCGGACTCGGCGCCTGCGGTGCCCGCTATGCCGCCTGTTCCGGTCGCTCCAAAGCCGGCTGCTGAACCTGTTCAAGTGGCTGCGGTGACGAATCCTGCTCCGGCTGCGATGCCCGCCGTTCCCGCGGCGGCGCCCGTGGCCGAGCCTGAAAAGCCGGTCCTGCCCAAGATCGATCCACCGTCCGCCCTCGACACGTTGCAGCCTCGTTCGGCGGTACACGTTCGCCCGGCCGACACGATTCCCCCGGTCAACATTCAAGAAAGTTTGCTGCACAAGGTGCCGGGCATCAAGTTCAACAAATCACTGGCCCGCTTCGCGAACATGATCGGCCTGACCAACGCGGTGCCGGTGACGTTCGATCTCGACGCGCTGGCCGAAGCCGGCGTCACCTTGCGCGACCCGGTCACCATCGACGCCAAGAATGTCACGCTGACGGAAGTGCTGGCTTGCGCACTTGGCCCGCGCGGGTTGATCGCCGTCGAACATGGCGGCCAACTGCTGGTCACGACCGACGTGCGGCACAAGAACCTGGCAACTGCGCGCGACTACGACATTTCCGATTTGGCCGGCAGTGATCCCGCCACGGTGGTCAAGTTGGTCACCACGCTCGTCGAGCCGACCTCGTGGGCCGCGCAAGGAGGCGAGGGAGTCGCGAACGTGACCGGTGGTAAGCTGAACATCCGGCACACGGCCGAGATGCAAGCCGCCGTGACCGGTTTCCTCGATCGCTTGCGCGTGGCTCGCCACCTGTCCATCAAGAATACCGTGGCCAAGCCGCCGCGCAACGTCAGTCGTTCGACGGCGGCCCGGCAAAAGCTCGACGGCGCGGTGACGATTAACTTCAGCAACTCGGCCCCGCTGGGGCAAGTGCTGTCTAAACTTGAGGAGGTGGCCGAGGTTCAGTTGCCCGCCGACGGCGTGGCCTTGGCCGCGGCTGGACGATTCGCCGGCAGCCAGGCGACGGTTGCCGTCAGCGACCGGCCGCTGCGCGACGCGCTGGATCAGGCGCTCAACCCGTTGGGGCTGGCCTGGCGGGCTTTTGACGAGACGACCGTGCAGATCACGTCACAACAAGTCGTCGACCAGCATGGCGAGTTGGAAGTCTATTCGGCCGCGCCCTACATCAAGGCCGGCGTGCAGCCCGCGGCCTTGATCGAACGGCTGCGCAACGAGGTGTCGCCGACGCGCTGGCAATCGGCCGGCGGGGCGGGCGCCCTGGTCTATGACGAGCCTTCGCAAAGCCTGTTCGTTTGGCAATCGCAACCGGTCCAGCGCCAGGTGGAAGCCTGGCTAGTGAATCCGGCCACGAAGTAATCGCCGCTGGACAGTTTTATTCTCAACCGTCATGCGGCATGCACCAGTGCTTCTCCCCTTGTGGGAGGAGATGCCCGGTGGGCGGGAGAAGGGTACAAAGCTCCCGCCATTCGGGGCTTATCCTCTTCTTACCCTCCGCCTTCGTCATTCCGGCTTTGCTTTGACCGGAATACTGATAATCAGCCCCGCGGTTCGTTCTTCCAAATTGGTTCGATTGGGGACGTGGCATTTCAGACAAGGGTTGAGGAGCGCGATCGCGCCGGCGCGGCGATAGTGGCCCTGCTCTTCCCATTCAAATTCGCGCTGGCCAGCCTTCAGGGCTTCGACGGCGTCGCGCTCGAACTGATTCTTGGCCTTGTGATCGGAATTCATTGCCGTGCCGTCGACCACCAGCCAGCGCAGCTTGACGCGCTGCTCTTGCTCAAGTTCGTCGAAAATGTCCTTCATCATGGCCGCCGGCAGAACCAGATTTTCGTCTTCGTGAAAGTACTGATGATGGACCGCCTGCAACGTGTTGTGCATGGCTTGATGCAACAGCCGTGCTTGCCGGCGCGCTTCGTCGCGCGAAACCGGCACGGCTGGCGCGCCGGCTTCACCAGGCCTCTTAGCGTCATCCTGCTCCGCCGCGCCAGCCACGATCGAGCAGAAGACGAGCGCGACCAACACCAGACAGCCGGCCATTGTGGCCGCGTCTCCCACCGATCGGTTCATGGCACCGCTCCTTAGTTCACATCAACCACTTCGCCCCGCCGCTTGTCGAGCGGTCTCTCCACGATACCAAAAGCGGATATATATGTCCACATTTGTTGGAGCGGGCCCCAAATACCAGCCAGCAAGAGAACGAGGAAAGAGAAAATCGTGCAACTTGGTTCCCGTAGTACCTTGCCGCACGAACTTGGATTGCCCCTCACCCGATCCGCGACGCAAACCACCCTCAGCCCGCAAGGGGCGAGGGGAGATGCAATCTCAACGCGGTAGCCGGCTACGCCTTGAGATTCTTCAGCGCTTCGGTGCCGTCGCCCAAGCTTTCGCCCTGGACGCCGAACCGTTCGAGCATGGCCAGGTACAGATTGTTGAGCGGCGTCCGGTTCGCGTACTTCACGTGGCGGCCGCTGGTGATCGTGCCGCCGGCCTGACCGGCCAGCACGATCGGCAGATCGTCGTGGTTGTGCCGGTCGCCGTCGCCGATGCCGCTGCCGTACATGATCATCGAATGGTGCAGCAGCGATCGTTCTCCTTCCTTGATCTTTTTCAATCGCTCGAGCAGATAGGCGAATTGCTCCATGTGGAAGTGATTGATCTTGGCGATCTTCTCTTGCTTCTCTTTGCTGCCGCCGTGGTGTGACAGCTCGTGGTGCGCTTCGGAGACGCCGACCATCTGGTAGTTCCGGTTGCTTCCCTCGTTGGCCAGCATGAACGTCGTGACCCGTGTCAGGTCTCCTTGGAATGCCAGCACGATCAGATCGCACATCAGCCGCAGATGCTCGCGATACTCGCCCGGCACGCCGGCGGGCTGCTTGAAGTCGGCGGGTGGCTTGACGTCTTTCGATTCGACCAGTTGCAGGCGCAGCTCCAGCTCGCGCACGCCAGTTAGGTACTCGTCGAGCTTCTGTTGGTCGGTTCCGCCCAGCTTGCCGCGCAGCCGTTGCGCGTCATCATTGACCAGATCCAGAATGCTCTGCCGGTACAGCAGTCGCTTCTCGCGGCTTTCGTGCTTGGCTTGCGGGCTGCCGCTTGAGAACAGTCGCTCGAAGACTAGCCGCGGGTTGACTTCCTTGGCGCAGGGGGTGGTGGCGTTGCGCCAGGAGATGTTCGATTGATAGGCGCAACTGTAGCCCGAGTCGCAGTTGCCCGAGGTCAGCCCCGGCTCACACCCTAGTTCGAGCGAGGCTAGTCGCGTCTGGCGTCCAATGGCGTTCGCCGCCAGTTGATCGACCGACACGCCGCAATGGATGTTCGCGCCGTGCGTCTTACGCGGGTGAATGCCGGTCAAGAACGCCGCCGCGCTGCGGGCGTGATCGCCGCCGCCGTCGCCGAGCGCGAACGCCTGGGCCTGGGTCAGACCGCTCAGCACGCTGATGTCGCCGCGGACGTTTTGCAGGGGCTGCAAAATCGGCGGCAGGTCGAAACTGGCACCTTCGGCCACTGGGGTCCACTCGGGCATGTGCGCGCCGTTGGGGACCATCAAGAACGCCATCCGCAGCGGTGAGTTGGCCGGCGCGGAATCTTTGCCGAACGAGCGCGGCAACATGGCGTCGAGCCACGGCAAGGCCAGCGTCGAGCCGACGCCACGCAAGACCATCCGGCGGGAAACAGGTTGCATCATGGCGCCCCTGCCAGGGAACGACGGGTGAATGGTTCGCTGCTGACAATTTCGGCCACCAGGGCCGAGAACTTGAAGTCCTGCCGTTCAACGCCGCGCACGATGCCGTTGACGGCCAGTTTGTCAGTATACTCGAGTCCGCGCCCCAGGGCGTAGGTGAGCAGCTTCTCGCTCAAGCAGCGGGTGAACTCGGTGCGCCGACCGCGAAGGACGCGCTTCAGTTCCTGGGGACCGTTGAATTGCTCGCCATTGGGCAAGACGCCGGCAGTGTCGAGCGGGAACTTGCCGTCTTGCTCGCGCCACTGGCCGATGGCGTCGAAGTTTTCCAGGCCGAAGCCCAGCGGGTCCATCCGCTGGTGACAATTGGCGCAGGCCGGGTTGGCGCGATGTTGTTCCAGCCGTTTGCGCAGCGGCGCCGATTCGTTCACCTTGCGGTTTTCCGTCAGCGCAGGCACCTCGGGGGGCGGCGGTGGCGGTGGCGTGCCGAGGATGTTTTCCAGGATCCACTTGCCGCGCTTGACTGGCGATGTGCGGGTCGGGTTCGAGGTGATCGTCAGCATGCTGGCCTGGGTAATCACGCCACCCAAGTTCGGGTTGTCGAGCTTGACGCGGCGAAACTCCCGCCCGGAAACCTCCTTAATGCCGTAGTGCTCGGCCAGCACGTCGTTCACGAACGAGAAGTCGGCATCGATAAAGTCAAGAATGCTCCGGTCCTCGCGCATCACCGCGGCAAAGAACATCTCGGTTTCGGTTCGCATGGCGTCGAGCAACTCGGGCTTGAACTTGGGGAACACCTGGGTGGCAGGGTTCACGATGTTCAAGTTGCGAGTTTGCAGCCACTGGCTGGAAAAGCTTTCCACGAAGCTTTGCGACTTGGGGTCGGCGATCATCCGCCGCGCCTGCCGCGTCAGCTCGTCGCGCTGGCGCAGCTTGCCGGCGAATGCGACTTTGAACAGCTCGTCGTCCGGCATGCTGTTCCACAGAAAGTACGAGAGCCGCGAGGCCAGCTCGTAATCGTTCAGTTGGTAGCTGCCGTCGGGGCCGGGGTGCTGGTCGGTTTCGACGCGGAACAGGAAGTGTGGCGAGACCAGCACCGCCTGGGCGGCCAGTTGCACGCCGCGCTCGAAGCTGTCCCCTTGCTTCTGGGCCAGTAGCACCAGCGCGGTCAGCCGCTGGCTTTCCTCGGGCGTGACGGGGCGGCGATACGCGCGACTGGCCAGACGCTCGACAATCTGCCGCGCGCACGGTTCGGGCGAAGAATCCTGCGGCTGACAGAACACAATCCGCCGGTGCGACTCGGGCATGTCTTCCCACCGCGTCGGCAAGGGAGACTCAATTTCGAGCGACTCGACCGTCAGGTTGCGATCGATTGGCTTGCCGTCGGGGCCACCGTTTTCGTCATAGAAATCATTGGTGAAGGCGACCGCGACGCGATGCTTGCCGGCCTTGACCGTGGCCTGAGCCTCGAACGATTCGGCCACGTGGTCACGTGTCAGGACATCGAACGCGCGAACCATCTGCTTGTCGACTCGCAGTTCCATATGAGCCGGATCGGCGCCGGCCCGTTTGGCGGCGGCGCGGATGCGGAACTTGTACTCGCCGTCGCGTTCAAACTCGATCTGTTGGAACGCCTCGCCGTTTGAGTACAAGCTGCCGCCGGCCTGCTTGTTTAACGTGTTGTCCAGCTCTTTCCCCGGCCAATGTCGCGTGCGGGCGACGCTGTTCTCGCGCGCCACGATGGCCGAAGTGGCCAACTGCTCGGCTGCGGCCAGGTATTTTTCCATCAACAACGGCGGCAGCGACAACACGTCACCGATGTTGTCAAAGCCATAGCCGACGTCGTCGGACGGAAAGTCATCGGCCGGACGGAAGCTCACACCCAGCAAGTCACGCACCGTGTTGTTGTATTCCACGCGATTCAGTCGCCGCATCGTCACGCGACCGGGCACCCGGCGGGCTTCGTCGTGGCGGCGAAACACATCGTCGATCAACGCATGGAACTGCTCGCGCTCTTGCGGCGTCGGTTGCGGCTTGTCGTCGGGGGGCATGACGTGACCGCGAATGTTGGCCAGCGCCTGCTCCCAAAGTTTCCGGTCCCGAATCAACAGGGCCGGGTCGCGGAACTGATCGAATCGAATCTCCCCCTTGGCTTGCTTGCCCGAGTGACAATCCAGGCAGTACCGCTGCAACAGCGGGCCAAGTTTTTCAGCCAACTGGGGATGAGCCTTGTCCGGTGCGGTAAGTGGTTCTGCGGAACGGGCCGCCACAGCTTGCCCCAGGCCGAAAGCGACCGCGACCAGGAGCAAGACACTCCGGTGGCGCAGCCAGCTTGAATGTGTGACGAGAAGGGACTCAGGCATGAAGCGGGACTGCTGGGGAATTAAAGTCGGGAGGAACGATAACCGAGGTAACGGGGGGCCAAGCTCGGGCCGTCAGAAAAAATGCTTGACCCGCGAGGGCGAAAATCGGCGCAAAGTCTTACCACGACAAACATATGGGACAATTCCATGGCTGTCGAGCGACTGACTGGCGCGAGGCTTCTCAAAGCGTTATTTGGCCAGGACTTGCATTCGATTTGGTGGCCGACAATGCCATTGCTCGCTGGCTGCTAAATCCCTATGATCCGCCCCCCATGCCAAACCGACCGGTGCCTTAACCACAGGCCGGTCGTTGCCCCCCTGAATCCTCATTGTTGTCCGCTGACTTAGTCGGGAGTGCCCGTCCTAATGCGTGCTTCGCTCGTGAATGGCGCACGGTCCATGGTCATGATCGTGTGCATGATTGCCGTACCGTTGTTGGCGGTTTTTGGCACTGGCTGGTTACCGTTGAAAAGCTGGTTTGGTGACAACTCGTTCACCCGTGAAACGTCCAACTTGCCCCCGTTGAACCTGAACATGGCTGGCCCGGCCAAGCCGAACGGTCAAGGGGGAAGCATCTTGCAATTGCAACAAATTCAGCCGAGCCCGCTGGCTTCACAGCCATTGACCGCGCCGAGCCTATTCGACGCCGAAGGCAGTCCGGCCCAAGCGCTCAAGCCGACGATCCTCAGCGAAACACCCGCCAGTAGCCCGAACGAGCCCACTCCCACCGCCGTGCCGGCCCCGCCGCCGGTGGCGACACTGAGCGGAAATCCCCCGGCGAACCCGTCTGCGGCCATTGCGCCAGCAACGAGTGCTCCGTCGGCTGTTCCTGCACCGGCCGGAAATGAACGGCCAATTCGCTCATCGGCACGCGGGGTGCCGGGACGTCGCTATGCGGCGAATGCCTCGGCCGACAACGTGACTTTGGCGGTACACGCGACGCCGGCTGTGGCCAGCGTCGCACCATCGGCGGTCGTTAATGCTGTGAATGTTCGCCCGTTGGAGTCTGTGGTTGCACCAGCCGGTGATTCGACCGGTACCCCATCGCCATCCGGTGGCCAGCGCGAGCTGCGCGGCAAGGACTGGTTTGCCGACGCGCAGCAACGCCTGCGTGAATTGGGAGCCACGTATTACCTGCTCGAAACGTGGGGGCAAAACGGCCAGCTTTACCGCTTTCACTGTCGCATGGCTCACGGTGCGCAAGGGGACGCCGTGCAAAACTTCGAGGCCACCGATACCGATCCAGCGGCGGCGGTAAAGACCGTGGTTGAACAAGTCGAAGCCTGGCGACGACAGCAATCCCAGTAAGCCCGTGGGACTACTTGCCCGATCGTTTGGCAATACCTAGGCTTACGTTCAGCGGCTGTTTCAAGTTGCTGCTGGCCCGCGTGGGGCAGTGACGAATTGACGCGGTTCGCTGGGCCGCGGTTTCTTTTCAAGCGTATCGCAATTACAAGGCTGGAATGCCGTGCGACCGTTGCTTGCCAATCGATTGCGCACTGCGCCCGCCGGTGGTTTGCTGGCCGCCATGTCGACGGCCAGCGCAACGTCGCACTCGCCGCAAAATCGCAGCGTGCCAAGCCGCTCGTTATGTCTGACCCGATCCTCGACGGGTGCGCGAGCGGCGGCCCACGGGCCAAGGGCGCGCACGTCGCGCATGGCGCGCCTGGAAGCGGTGCTGATTGCCGCCGTGGAACCGCTGCATTTGCGTAAAATATGTCAATTTGCCAGCTTGGCGGATGCTACCGAAGCGCGTACATTAGTCCGCCAACTGAATAAGTTTTACGACGAAGCGGGGACCGCTTTCCGCGTCGAAGAAATTGCCGGCGGTCATCGGTTGATGACGCGACGCAAATATGCGTCGTGGCTCCGGCGATTGCGGCAAGGGGCGGCGGGACTGCGGTTGTCGGCACCGGCGTTGGAAACCCTGGCGGTGATCGCCTATCGTCAGCCGGCCTCGCGCGGTCAGATCGAAGCAATTCGCGGCGTCCAGTGCGGTGAAATGCTACGGCAATTGATTGAGCGCGACCTGGTCAAGATTGCCGGTCGCAGCGAAGAGCTAGGGCGACCATTTTTATATGGCACAACGCGGCGATTTTTGCAAAGCTTTGGGCTACGCGACTTGACAGAACTGCCCGCTTTGGCCGACGTTATGGGAGTCGGTGTCGCGGTGGAAGCCAGTGCGGCGACCGCTGACGCGGCGAATCAAACAACGAATGTATCGCCCGAGACAACTCGGGATCATCAAACTAACCAGTCCCACGAATTCAATGAGGAGTCACCAGTGAGAGTGGCATTGGCTGCGGAACACGAAGTTCCAGAGGACGCTGAAGAAAAACTGCGCCTGCGCCCAGACTACGCAATGGTCGCCGAAGACGATGATGGCGAGGATGAGTCGTCAGGCGATGACGACGAAGACGACGACGAGGAATGGGACGACGACGAAGAGGAAGATGAAGACGAGGACGATGAAGACGTCGACGACGACTTCGATGATGAAGACTGGGAAGAAGTCGACGAAGACGATGAAGAATGGGACGAGGAAGAAGACGACGAGGACGAAGAGGACGACGAAGAAGACTGGGACGATGACGACGACGAGGAGGACGATGACTGGGAGGAAGACGAAGATAAAGGAGAGAACGAGAAGGAGTAATTACGCGCTCTTGGTGGTGCGAGATTAAGCCTGGTTCTCTTGGCTCGTCGGCCTCGACTGATCAGATTCAAAAACAAGGAACTGCTTTGGCCCAGCGCCGGAGCAGTTCCTTGTTCTTTTTGGAGCGCTCAGCCACGGTTGCTGAACGCCAAAGACATTCGCGGCCCCTAAACCACGGCGACTCAGCTTCGTCCGTGTGAGCGGTCAGTCGCTATATGGTATTTCGCGAGTTTTGTTCGCAACCGGCGAACCAACCGACGTCGTGTCGCGTAGTGACTGGACAACCCTTGCTGGGGAAACTATCGTTTAGGTCTCAAAGCCTTCCGGCAACGCCAATTCGGACGATCGACGCCATCGGCCGGACGTGTGCCGCGGGGCTTTGAGTGAGCCAGGTCTTCAGGTCGCGCACGGCGAGCCGCGACGCCCACAGGCGTCGTGCAGGTTTCGGGACCGTGTCTGCGGCGCGTCGTGCCACGCGCTGCTCGGCTTGCTGGCGAACCGAATGAAACGAGTGGTTGGGGCGATCGCAGGGGAGCGTCCTCAACTCGACCGAACGTACGCCCGTGCTGTTCGATGGCCCGGTTTCAATCCTTGGCGATTGGATGGCTCGCACAGTATTCGTGGCTGCAATCGGGAACCGCTCGTCGAGCCCGCGGGGGCCTCGGCTTTTTCCCTACAGGCGTCACCAAAACGTACAGAATGGTCGCAGGCTGTTTGCGTGGTGCCGGGTTTGACCGGATTGCCACGCCGCGCTGGCAGACGGCCGTTGACCAGATTGATCGTGAGATCGCGAGGAGATGTCGATGAGCGAGAACACTTCGCAGACGATGATCGAAGCCAAGGGCTTGTGTAAGTACTACGGCGACTTCACGGCCGTGGAAAATATCAGCTTCGAGATCAAGCAAGGACAGGTCGTCGCCTTTCTGGGCCCCAACGGCGCCGGCAAAAGCACCACGATGAAGTTGCTGACCGGCTACCTGGCCCCCTCGTCGGGCGCGGCGCGGATCGCTGGCCACGACATGGCCACCGACCGGCTGGCCGGCTCGAAGCGGCTGGGCTATCTGCCCGAGAACGGCCCGCTGTACCCCGACATGACGCCGCGCAGCCTGTTGAACTTCTTTGCCGACGCGCGTGGGCTGAGCGGCGGTTACCGGCTGAACCGGCTCGAGGCCGTGATCGAGCAATGCGACCTGGGAGCGGTCATCGGCAAGCCGATCAGCAAGCTCTCGAAGGGGTATCGCCAGCGTGTGGGCATGGCCCAGGCGCTGTTGCACGAGCCCGACGTGTTGATCCTGGACGAGCCGACGGCCGGGCTCGATCCGAACCAGATTCGCGGGGTGCGCGAGACGATTCGCCGCTTGGGGCAGAACAAAACGATTCTGCTGTCGACACACATTTTGCAAGAAGTCCAGGCGATGTGCAGCCGAGTGCTGTTCATCAGCGAAGGCCGACTCAAGTTCGACGGTTCGCCCGACGAGCTGACCCGCGACGGTCGCTCGCTGGACGATCGGTTCCACGAGTTGAGCACCGACGCCGCCTAGTCGGTACATCCTTCGCAAGCCAATCGCCGCATCCTACTCAATCGCAAACGCAATCAACCAACGAACCGCACTATGAATGTCCACGTTGTCCTGGCGGTCTTTCGGCGCAACTTCATCGCCTACTTCAATAGCCCGACGGGCTATGTGTTTATCTGCTTATTCGTCATCTTGAGCTCGCTGGCCGCCTTTTGGCCCGACGAGTTCTTCGTGGCGAACCTGGCCAACCTGGATCAGTTGAACAAGTACCTGCCGCTGATTCTGCTGGTCTTCATTCCGGCCATCACGATGAGCATCTGGGCCGACGAGCGCCGGCAAGGGACCGACGAGTTGCTGCTGACCATTCCGGCCACGGACTTGGACGTGGTGGTGGGCAAGTATCTGGCGGCCGTGTCGATTTACAGCGTGTCACTCTTCTTCTCGATGATCTGCAATTTCATCGTGCTGGCCTACCTGGGCGATCCAGATTGGGGACTGTTTGTCGCCACCTACTTCGGCCACTTGCTGGTTGGTCTGGCCATGCTGGCCGTGGGCATGGTCGCTTCGTTCCTGACGGGAAACCTGACGGTTGGCTTTTTGCTGGGTATGTTGATGAATGCGCCGCTGGTGGCGCTGCAATGGTCCGAAGTTGGCACCACGCTGATCGGCGAGTTTGTCGGCATCTTCCGCAAAGGGGCCGACACCATGGCGATTGGCGACTGTGCGTCGTCACTTTCGCATTGGAGCGTGGCCGGCCAGTTCATGGACTTTGGCCGCGGCGTAATCAGCCTGGCCAGCGTGGTTTACTTCTGCTCGATCATCGTCGTCATGCTCTACCTGAGCATGGTGATGATCAGCCGGCGTCATTGGACCGGCGGCCGGGGTGGCTCGCTGGCGCTGCATTACGCCGTGCGGGCCATCTGCCTGATGCTGATCGCCGTTGGCCTGGTCACCTTCGCCGAACGCTCGGGTCTGCGCAAGGATATCAGCATTGGCCAGGTGAGCAGTTTGTCTCCCCAGACGCGCGCACTGCTGGCCTCGATCGACCCCAAGCGGCCGGTGCTGATCGAGGCCTTTATCAGCCCCGAAGTCCCCAGCGCCTATGTCCAGACGCGGCTCAATCTGCTGACCGCGCTGCGCGAGTTTGAAGCCTCGGGTCGCGGTCACGTCAAGGTCGAGATTCGCCCGACCGAACTGAACAGCGACGAAGCGACCCGCGCCGAAAAGCTCTACGGCATCCGCTCCCGCAAGGTCTCGATCCGCGAAAGCGGCGCTTACCAGGAAGGGGAATTGTTCCTGGGCGTGGCGTTTATGTCGGGGGCCAGCAAGCCGGTGGTGGTGCCATTCGTCGACACGGGCACGCCGCTCGAATACGAACTGGCCCGCTCGGTGCTGACCGTCAGCCGCGCCGCGCGTCGCAAGATCGCCGTGCTGCGAACCGATGCGCAGCTTTTCGCTGGTTTTGACCAGTCGACGTTCCAGCCGACGCCGGCGTCACCGCTGATCGAAGAGTTGCAGAAGCAGTACGATCTCGAGCAGGTCAGCCCCGAGGACTTGACCAACAAGGACAAGAAGTTCGACGCGCTGATTGCCGTCCAGCCGTCAACCCTGTCGCCACAGCATCTCGATCTGTTCATTGCCGCCATTCGTCGTGGCGTGCCGACCGCGGTCTTCGAAGACCCCATGCCAACGTCGATGAACGTCACTCCCACCAGCCAGCCCAAGCGCCCGCAAGGGCAAATGGCGATGTTCCAGCAGCAGCCCCAACCCAAGGGGGACATCGGCAAGCTCTGGTCGATGTTGTTGATCGACATGCCGGCCGACCAGATTGTCTGGCAAGCGTATTGCCCTCATCCGCGTTTGAAGGGGGTGCTGCCGCCAGAGATCGTCTTTGTCGATCAGGGGTGCAGCCATAATGAGGTCTTCAATCCCAACGACGCCATCACCGGCGGCCTGCAGGAAACGGTGATGATGTACCCAGGTTGGCTCTCGGCCAACGTCGTGGGGCCGTTGAAGCACGACCCGTTGATCGTGACGGGCGAGGCGACGGGCTACACCAATTTCACCGAATTGATGCAGATGTCGCAGGCCAACCCCGTGCCGCGGCGCCGCCCGACCAAGCAGCATTACACGCTGGCGATGCACATCACTGGCACGCCGGTCGTCGAGCCCGCCGTGCCGGCGGTCGAGGGTCAACCGGCCCCGCCGCCGCAAGAGAAGGCCGAGCCCATCAACGTAGTGGTGGTGACCGACCTGGACATGTTTGGCCCCGATTTCTTCGCGCTGCGATCCCAGGCCAACAATTCGTCGCGCCCCGAGTTGGACTTCCAACTTGATAATATCACCTTCGTGCTGAACACGATCGACTCGCTGGCTGGCGACGAGGCGGTGGTCGCCATTCGCAAGCGCCGCCCCGAGCATCGCACGCTGACCCGGCTGGACCAGTTGACCGAGTCGAGCCGCAAGAAGAAGGAAAGCGCCACCGAGAGCCTGTATACCGATTACGAAAAGGCGATCGCCGACGCGCGCAAGGCCTTTGAAGACAAGATCGCCAAGCTGAACGATCGCAAGGACAACGACCCCAGCAAGATGATGCAGTTGCTGCAGGAGATTCAAATCGTCCAGCGCCAAGGACAGCAGCAACTCGACGCACAAGTCGCCAAGATGAAGGCCACCTACGACAAGAAGAAAGCCGAAGCCGAACGCGAGTACGACGCCGAAGTCCGCGGCGTGCAGCGCCGCTACAAGATACTGGCCGTGCTGTTGCCGCCGTTGTTCCCGTTGCTGGCTGGGCTGGCGGTGTTCGTCAACCGGCGGGCTCGCGAGCGCGAAGGAGTGTCGCGGCAGCGGCTGCGTTAAGCAACCTGGTTCCGTCTAGCGTTCAACAAATCATTCAACTGTCCATCGCTAATCGATCGTCGCCACAAGGAGCGATGAAGTCATTATGAACGAAACGCAAAAAACATTCGTTTTCCTCGTGGTCGCCGTCGGCCTGGTCTCGGTGGCGGTCGCCACGCGTCCCACGCCCTTTACCGAGGTCAAAGCGACCGGCGAAGCTGGCGGCCTGCTCTTTCCTGAGTTCAAGGATCCGCTCAAGGCCCGCTCGCTGGAAGTCATTCAATTCGACGAAAAGACGCCCGAGGACCGGAAGCAATTCAAGATCGAGCAGGTGAACGGCGTCTGGTCGATTCCTTCTCACTCGAACTACCCGGCCGACGCCGAGAAGCAGTTGGGCGAGGCGGCCGGCGCGCTGCTGGACCTGAAGAAGCTGAAGCTGGTCAGCAGCAACTTGGGGGACGAAGCCGAGTTTGGCGTCGTCGATCCGACGACCAAGGATCTGACCTCGGCTTCGCAGGGTGTCGGCACGCTGGTCCGGATGGGGGACAGTTCGGGTGGTTCACTGTTGAACTTGGTCGTGGGCAAGGCCGACCCGAACAACGCCAAGTTGCACTTCGTGCGCATTCCCGGCGAGAACCGCATTTATCTGACCGAAATCGATTTGGCCAAGCTGTCGACCAGCTTTGGTGATTGGATCGAAAAAGATCTGCTCAAGATGAACGCCTTCGATTTCCGCCAGTTCACCATTGACGACCACTCGGTCGACGAGCTTCGCGGCGCGCTGCTGCGCGGCAGCCTGATCGAGCTGGCTTACAACAACAGCGACGGCCGTTGGTCGGTGATCGACATCAAGCAGATGTCCAAGGCCAACAAGTTCGAGTCCCGCCCCTTGGCGGACGACGAAGAGCTCGACGCCCAGAAGCTGAATGACGCCCGCAATGCGCTCGACGAATTGAAGATCGTCAACGTCGAACGCAAGCCCGCCGGGCTGAGCCTGAACCTGCAACGGTCGAGTGAACTGGCCCGCAATCCCCAGGCGCGCAATTCGCTAGGCACGCACGGCTATTACTTTGCCGAGATGAACGGCGCAGCGCATCTCTACTCGAACGAAGGGGAAATCCGCGCCGGCATGTCCGACGGTGTCGAGTACATCCTGCGGTTCGGCGCCATCGCTGGCAAAGACGGGACCGAGAAGAAGGCCGAGCCAGGCAAGGAAGGCGAAAAGTCCGCCGACGCCGAAGACGAGGGGGCGAATCGGTTCCTGATGGTGATGACCCAATTCAATCAGGATCTGATTCCCAAGCCCGAGTATGTGAAGCTCCCCGAGCCGGCGGCGAAGCCGGCTGAGGGATCTGCCAAGCCCGTTGAGGGACCGGCCAAGCCCGAGGGTGCGCCGGCCACGCCAGCGGCTGCAACACCAGCGCCTGTGGCAAAGCCAGCGAGCGAAGCACCGGCTGCCCCGGCCAAGCCTGCTGGTGAAGCGCCGGCTGCTGCTCCTACGCCCGCGACACCGCCTGCGGCCAATACTCCCGCGCCGGGCGCTGGCTCGTCGAACGAACCAGCAGCCAGCCCGTTCCGATTGGTGAATGCCGAGCGGACGCTCGCTGGCGATGTGCTGGCCCAGGCCGAACCGGCCAAGCCCGCCGATGCTCCCAAGGCTCCTGAAACGCCGGCGGCTCCCGCGGGCCCGGCTAAGCCGGCCAGCGAGGCGCCTGCCGCACCTGCTGCTACGGTGCCCGCTCCTGTCGCGCCCGCTGCCACTGCTCCGGCTCCTGCCGCTGGTGCTCCCGTGGGGCCAGCCGCTCCGCCTCCGGCTAAGACCGAAGAAGAACTGCAGCGCGAGCAGACCGAAAAGGAAAACGCCCGCCTCAAGGACGAGTACGACGCCAAGGTGGCCGCTGGCAAGAAACGCGTCGGGGAATTGAACGCCCGGTTTGCCGACTGGTACTTCGTGATCAGCGACAAGACCTATCGCAAGATTCACCTCACCCGCGATTCGATCGTCAAGAAGAAAGAAAAGCCCGGCGACGAGAAACCGGCCGGCGCTCCCGGCGCCGCGGGCGGCATTCCTGGTCTACCTCCTGGCATCCTACCCCCTGGCGTCTTGCCCGGCGGGAATAAGTAACGGTCAGGCGTTCTCTGCTCGCCCCAGTTCGCGCAGCAACTCGAACGTATAGATGCCCGAGTCGTGGCCGTCGCTGAAGGCGATGCTGTAGGCGTAGTGGCCGACCGGCTCCATGCCGGCCAGCGTCAGCGGGCGCGCCTCGGCAGTCGACAGCACCGGGAACAACGGCGCAGGCTCCGGCGGGGCGGAACGCTTCTCGCGGCACGTCGCGCATGGGCATTGATCGCGCAGCTCAGCCACGCGGTAGAGTCGGACTTGCCCGTCGCTCCATTCGATGCGCAATTGCTTGTCAGGCGTCAGCGAGAGTTTTGCGGGTTGAATCTGCATATCGGTCGAGTCGTTGAAACGAATAGGCCGGCCGCGCGCGAACCATCGACTCCGCAGCCGCCAGGGTTGGGGACGACGCATTCTACGAATCATCTGCCGTGCCTCGCAAGCGGGTTAGGTGAGCCATCGTCATCCTTCAAAAGGTGTGGGACTCGCGACAGAAAGTTTGTCGCTCCTGGCCAACTGGCCTATCATGACCAGTGCGTCGTTCACGCCATGCACCTTCGACGGCCTGCGAGTTTGACCATGCCTTGTCGTACCAAGTTCCTAGGCCGCGCTATCGTGCTGTTCGTAACGCTCGCCCTGGTCTCGTTCGCGCCGGCCACGGTGGCGTGGGCCAAAGAGCCCGCGACGCTTGATGCCCGCAACATCGTCGGCACGCTGGTGATTGTCGAGGAGGGAACCTTGCCAATCGTGATCACCGCCCCGCATGGTGGCCGCGACGAGGTGCCCGGCGTCCCCGAGCGGCAAGGCCGCGGCGTCGACCAGTTCGTCACGCAAGCCGACTCGAACACCTTTGAACTGGCCCACAACCTAGCGCGCAATCTCGAACGTCGCCTCAAGGCCAAACCGTACTTTGTCGGCGCGAAATTCGCCCGCAAGTACATCGACGTCAATCGGCCGACCGAACAAGGGGTCGAATCCCCGAACGCCATGCCGGTCTACCGAGCCTATCACGAAGCAATCGCCCACACTTGCCGGACGGTGCAGAACAAACACCACGTCGGTTTACTGATCGACGTGCATGGCCAGGCCGGCTATCCCGACAACGTGCTGGTCGGCACCGTCGAGGGCAAGACGATGACGCTGTTGGTCAATCGTCATGGACGCGAAGCGCTAGCCGGACAGAACGGCTTGCTGGGCTGGCTGGCCGATTCCGAAGTGAAGACGCTGCCGGCGCTGGGTAGCGGCAGCTTGAAAGCGCCGAAGTTCAACGGTGGCTACACGGTGCAAACCTATGGCAGCGATCAGCCCGGCGGCATCGACGCAGTGCAATTCGAGACCGGCGCGAACTTCCGTAGCACCAAGGAACAGCGCATCGACGCCGCCAACAAGTTCGGTGCGGCCATCGAGCGCTATTACCAGGCGTTCCTCGCGCCCAACGCCGCGGGAAAGTAATCGCTCGCCGGCGAGTTGCTACTCGTACCGCACCAGCAAGTCGCCGGTCTCGACGCGCGTACCCGACTGGACCAGCACCTCGGCGACCTTGCCGTCGCGCTCGGCATAGAGCGTGGTTTCCATTTTCATCGCTTCCATCGTCAGCAGCTTTTGCCCTTGCTTGACGTTGTCGGCGTTGTGGATCGCCACGGTCACGACCATGCCCGGCATCGGCGCGCCAACCTGGGATGTATTGTTCGGCTCGGCCTTGCGGCGGCCGCCGTCGGCCACTTCCAGCGAGCGATCGCGGATCGTCACGTCGCGCGGCTGGCCGTTCAGCTCGAACGACACCGTGCGATGTCCGTCGGGCTGGGCGTCGCCCACATTCAGCATCTTGACGATCAGCCGCTTGCCACGTTCGATGTCGGCGGCGAATTCCTCGCCCGCCACGGGGCCATAAAAGAACAGCGGCGTCGGCAGGATGCTCGTGTCGCCAAATTGTTCCTCGTGCTGCGTCAGTTCGTTGAACACGCGCGGGAACATCAGGTACGACAGCAACTCGCGCCCCGTCGGCTGACGCCCCAGGGTTTTTTCCAGCTTGGCTCGCGTGGCGTCAAAGTCGGCCGGCGGTTCGTGGTCGCCCGGACGTCCTTCCAAGGGCTTCTGCCCGCGCAGCACGCGGTCGATGACCTTGGCCGGGAAACCGCCCGGCGGCTGGCCCATGCGTCCCGAGACCAGATCGATGACCGACTCGGGGAAGGCCAGCTCTCGCTTGGTGTCCAGCAAGTCGGCCGTGGCGATGTTGTTCGCCACCAGGAACAAGGCCAGGTCGCCGACCGCCTTCGACGACGGCGTGACTTTGACAATGTCGCCGAGCAGCTCGTTCACCTCGGCATACACGCGACAAATCTCGTGCCAGCGGGCTTCGAGCCCGACCGCCTGGGCTTGCTCGTACAAGTTGGTGTACTGGCCACCGGGCATTTCGTTGCGATAGACGTCGGCCGTGCTGGCCCGCATCTTGGACTCGAACGGCACATAGAAATCACGAACCGCTTCCCAATACTCGTCCAACGTCTGGACGTGATTGGGATCGAGCCCGGTGTCGCGCGGCGTGAACCGCAGCGCATGAACCACCGAGCCCAGGTTCGGCTGCGACGTTAGCCCCGACAGCGGCCCCATCGCCACGTCGGCAATGTCCAAATTAACCTCGGCCGCCTTGAGGATGGCGCTGGCCTGCACGCCGCTGGTGTCGTGGGTGTGGAAGTGGATCGGAATGCCGATCTCTTGCTTCAACGTCTTGACCAGCAGTTCCGCCGCGTAGGGCTTGCACAGTCCGGCCATGTCCTTGATACACAGCAGGTGCGCTCCCATCCGCTCCAGCTCTTTGGCCATGTCGACGTAGTACTTCAGGTTGTACTTCGTCTTCTTCTGGTCGAGCACGTCGCCGGTGTAGCAAATCGCGGCTTCGCACAGCGCCTTGGTCTCGTTGACGGCGTCCATCGCCACGCGCATGTTAGGCAGCCAGTTGAGCGAGTCGAAAATCCGGAACAGGTCCATGCCCGCGCCGGCCGCTTCCTTGACGAACGTGCGAATCACGTTGTCGGGATAGTTGGCGTAGCCCAGCGCGTTGGATGCCCGGAACAACATCTGGAACAGGATGTTCGGAATCCCCTCGCGCAGATCGGCTAGCCGCTGCCAGGGATCTTCTTTCAAGAATCGCATCGTCGTATCGAACGTCGCCCCGCCCCACATTTCGATCGAGAACAGTTCGGGCGTCAGCTTGGCGTACGCCTCGGCGATCCGCGTCATGTCGTGCGTCCGCATCCGCGTCGCCAGCAAGGACTGGTGCGCGTCGCGGAACGTGGTATCGGTCAACAGCAGCCGCTTTTCGCCCAGCACCCAGTCGCAGAACTTCTTGGGGCCCAACTCCAGCAGCTTCTGCCGCGAGCCCGGCGGGATTGGCTTGTGTTCCAGCTCGGGCACGGGGGCTGGCGTGCGGCGCACGCCAGCAGGCTTCTGCTTGATCAGCGAATGCCCGTTGACCGCGATATCGCCCAGGTAGCGCAGCAACTTGGTCGCGCGATCTTTCCGCGGCGTGAAATGAAACAGTTCGGGCGTCTCGTCCATGAACCGGGTCGTGAACCCCCCGGCCAGGAACTGGGGGTGATTCACCAGATTGATCAAGAACGGAATGTTCGTCTTCACGCCGCGAATGCGGAACTCTTGCAGCACCCGCTCCATCCGGTGGGCCGCGTCGCTGAACCGCCGCCCCGAGGTGGTCACCTTAACCAACAATGAATCGTAGTACGGCGTCACCACGGCCCCCGAGAACGCGGTACCGGCGTCGAGCCGCACGCCCATGCCGGCGGCCGAGCGGTAATGCCCGATCTTGCCATAGTCGGGCAGAAACTTGTTCTCGGGATCCTCAGTCGTCACGCGGCACTGCACGGCAAAGCCGCGCGTGGTGATCGCCCCCTGGTTCGGCAGTCCGATCTCGGAATCTGCCAGCGGCGCTCCTTGGGCAATCAGCATCTGGCTCCGCACAATATCGATGCCGGTCACGACTTCGGTGACCGTGTGTTCGACCTGAATGCGAGGGTTGACCTCGATGAAATAAAACTTGCCAGTGTCGTCGTCGACCAGAAACTCGACCGTGCCGGCGCTTTCATAGTTGACCTGCTTGCCGATCTTGATCGCCGCGTCGCAAATCGCGTCGCGCAGCGTCGGGTCCAGGTTCCACGCCGGGGCGATTTCGACCACTTTTTGGTGTCGCCGCTGCAACGAGCAGTCGCGCTCGTACAGGTGGACCAGGTTGCCGTGCTTGTCGCCCAACAGCTGCACTTCGATGTGCCGCGGGCGCATGATGAACTTTTCGAGAAACACGTCCGAGCTGCCGAACGCCGACAACGATTCACGCATCGCCTGTTCGAGCGAGGCGGCCAGTTCTTCGGCCTTGGGAACCATGCGCATGCCGCGTCCGCCGCCCCCCTTGGCGGCCTTCAACAACACGGGGTAGCCCAGCTTGTCGGCCAATTCGGCGGCTTGCTTGGCATCGGTCAACGGCTTGTCGCTGCCCGACAAGACCGGCACGCCGGCCTGCACGGCGATGCCGCGGGCGGTGATCTTGTCCCCCAGTTGCTCCAGCACGCGCGGCGGCGGCCCGCAGAAGATGATGCCCGCCGCTTCGCACGCCCGGGCCAGGTCGGGATTCTCGGACAGAAAACCATAGCCGGGATGGATGGCGTCGACCTCGTGTTGGGTAGCAATCTCGATGATGCCCGGAATGTCGAGGTAGGCGCGAATCGGCTCGCCGGGCTTGCCCACCTGGTACGCCTCGTCGGCCTTGAACCGGTGCAGGGCGTAGCGATCTTCGTGCGAGTAAATGGCCACGGTGCGAATGCCGGCTTCGTGGGCCGAACGGAAAACGCGGATGGCGATCTCGCTGCGGTTGGCGGCCAGCAGCTTGCGAATCTTCTTGGGCGTGCTCATGGGTTGATCAGTGGTCCGTAGTCAGTTGTCCGTTGGTGGCGGCAGGTTGTCAGTTGTCAGCGGTCCGTTGTCCGTGGCAAACGCGCGCAGCCAATGGCGCGCGGCGTGGCCTTGGTTTCTCCCCTCGCCCCTCCGCGGGAGAGGGGTTGGGGGTGAGGGGGCGGCGCATGGTTTCGCGCCACACATGGCCGCCGAAGCCGATGATTGTAACCGGCCGCAAGGCGTAAGTTGAGGGGCGACAAACTGGCGGAAAACGCCGACGATTCTAGTGTGGCGTGGCGGCGTGACCCGATGACCCAGCCTGCTCGGCTTGCCGCGGCGGATGAAACAGCAGAAACAGCACAATCGCCGCCGCCAGGGCAATACCCGACGGCCAGAGAAAGACCTTGCTGAAGTCGTAACCTTTGTCGGTCTTGAAGTGGTCCCCCAACAACGGCCAGACAAAGTTTGCCACGAACGGCCCCAACCCCAGGATTAGGAAATTGAACAACCCCTGAGCGCTCGTCCGGGCGTCCTTGGGGAAGAACTCGTCGACAAAGATGTAGACCGTGGCGAAGAAGAATGCGTAACAAACGCCATGCAGCAAAATCACCGCGCCGGCCGCCCACGGATTGGGGACCAACGCAAACACGCCGAACCGCACGGTGTGACCGAGAATGCCAATCACCATCGTCCACCGCCAACCCAGGTTTTTGAGCACCATACCCAGCACGGCCATCGTGCCGATTTCGGCAATCTGCCCCAAGCTCATGATCGGCATCACCCAGTTGCCCGGCACGCCGATGCTTTGCAGGTAGTCGTTGGTGAAAATGAAGTAACTCTGATGCACCGCCGCGTCGACGAACGTGACGATGAATAGCACCAGCACGAACGGCAGCCGCAGCAGCTTCATCGATTCGAGCCAGGCGAACGTCTCGGCCCCCTTCTGGGCCGGCTTGGGCGGCGTGTGAGGCAACGTCATGCTGAACCCCGCCAGCACTAGCGAAGCGATGCCCGCGGTGATGAACGTCCAGGCGACCTCGCGCTGAAACTCGGCCCCCGACTTGCTGGTCGCCAAGGCCGAGCCCAGCCAACCGGTAAAGCCGACTTCGGACAAGGCGGGCACCTTGGCCCAATCGACCAGGATGAACACGAACGGCCAACTGGCCGCGATCCAACCGATGGTCCCCCACAATCGCACGCGACCAAAGTCGTGAGTCGCGTCTTTCAAGCTGGCGAAAGCGATCGAGTTGGTGATTGAAATCGTCGGCACGTAGAACAAGCAATGAATCAGCATCAGCACGAAGAACGGCCAGAACGACTGAGTCCAGCCGATGCCCAGAATGGCGACGCCGCCGATCAGATGGCTGACGGCCAGAAACTTTTCGGCCGAGAAGTTGCGGTCGGCGAACTGGTTGCTGAAGAACATGCCGACGAACGACGCCAGGGCAAAGGCGTTGAGAATCCAGGCCTGTTGCAAGGCCGTGAAGCCCAGGCTTGGCAGGTAACCAAAGATCAGCGGCAGCCAAGCGCCCCAGATGAAAAACTCGAGGAACATCATCACCGACAATTTGCGGCGAACCGAACGGTCGGCCGCGGGAGCGGGCGTGGTCATGGGTGCAACTTCGTGGGGTGTGTGATTGGCGCAGGACGAACGGCTATTGTAAAGTGGCGCGTCGGGCGGGGGAAATGCTTAATGCCCCCCTACCACCCAAGATGCAAAGCAATGCGAGCCGCGCTCTCAGGATGCCATTCGGGACCGAATCCCTTGCATACGGTCCATCCTTGCCGTCATTCCCGCCTGCGCGGGGATGACGGCAAGGATGGACGGGCGACCAAGGACCAAGACTCTCTCACGTAGGGCGGCGTCTTTACCCTCCCCCCTGCCCATCCCTGCGAAGGAGGGGCGATTGTCGCGCGTGCTTCCACGTTTCACACGTGCGCGAAATCGATAACCTCCGTAAGCGGTTCACGACACTTGGCCGTAGTCCATCCGTTCTGGTGTGTTGCGATCGATCGGCACGTCGAACAAGCGAGGGCGGTCGTGGGCGGCGAGTGATTCGCGCACGCGCGCGGCCAACTGATCGGGATGCTCGATGCGCTCGGCCTCGACGCCCATTGCCCGGGCGATGGCAACGATGTCGACCTCGGGCTCGACCAGGTCCATGCCGACAAACCGCTGCTCGGCCGCGGCGGGAAGTTGCATCTGCCACGAGCCGACTTTCAGAATCCGATATTGCGCGTTGTTGCAGACGACATAGGTGACCGGCACGTTGTAACGGGCCGCGGTCCAAAGGGCCTGCACGCCGAACATCGTTGAGCCTTCGCCGATGATCCCCAGCACCGGCCGCTGGGGCCAGGCCAGTTGCACGCCGATCGCGCAGCCCAGCCCCCAGCCGAGCGCCCAGCCGCGATGCCCGAAGTAGGCCGACTCCAGGCCCAGCGCGCCCAGGCGCTCGAACATCATATTCGTCGTGGTCACCGCTTCTTCGACCACCGCGACATTGCGCGGCAAGACACGCGCCAGCGAGGCCATCAAGACCTTGGGGGCGATTGGCCGCTGGATCACGAGCGCCGCGATTTCAGTTTCGAGCTGTTCGCGCTGGGCTCGGTGGGTGGCGGCATATTCGCCGCCGCGGCGTCGCGCGTCGGCGCGTTGTGACTCGGTCTGGGTCGTGGCGAGCTGCGCGTTCAACTCGGCGATGCCGGCTTGCAGATCGCCGACCAGCCCGACTTCGGCCGGGTAGTTCTTGCCGATCTGCCAGGGGTTCTCGTCCAGGTGGACCAGCCGGACATGTTCGGGGATCGCCCGCGAAGGCTCGAAATAGACGTACTGTCTGAGCAGGTCCATGCCAGCGACGAACAGCACATCGAACTCGCGCAAGCGGTCCCGCACCTCGGGGGACCAGAGCGGGATCGCTTGCCCATACAGGGGATGATCCGACGGAAAGGCCAACCGGCCGTGCGAGGTGCCCGACTCGGTCATCACCGGCGCGCCGAGCAGCTCGGCCAGCTTGACCAGTTGCGACACCGCGTGGCGTTCGACCAGCCGGCTGCCGGCGAGAATGCCGGGGCGTTTGGCCTGGGCCAGGACTTGTGCGGCGCGGGCCACGGCCTCGGTCGCGGGGCGCGTGCGCGTGTCGAGCGCCGCCAGCGGCGCGAGGTCGAGTTCGGCAACCTCGCTCTGCACGTCCATCGGAATCGAGAGAAATACCGGGCCGGTCGGCGGCGCGAGCGCGATTTGCATGGCGCGGCGCAGCGCCACGGGCAAGTCCTCGACGCGCGACACCTCGGCCGACCATTTGGTCCAGGGCTGGGCCACGCGGGCCAGATCGGACCAGAGGATCGGCTCCTCGAACATCAGCCGGCGGTCGGCCTGGCCGGCGGTGACCACGAGCGGCGTCCCTTCACGGTGGGCGTTGTAGAGCATGCCCATCGCGTTTCCCAGTCCGCAACTGGCGTGCAGGTTGACCACCGCGACCTGGCCCGAGGCCATAGCAAAGCCGTCGGCGGCGCTCATGACCGGAATCTCGTGCAGGCCGAGAATGAACTTGATGCGCGAGTCATTGGCCAGCGCGTCGGCCAGCGGCAGTTCCGTGGTGCCAGGGTTGCCGAACAGATGACCGATGCCGGCTTGGACCAGCATTTCGATCATCGCTTGCGCGCCCGAGAGTCGAGGCATGGCGTGCGCCCTGATTGCGGTTTAGTAGCGGAAGCCGTTGCTGCGAATGTGGACGTACGGCTCTTTCTGAGGGCCGGGGCGGCCGCCAATCACCTCGGCCAAGAAGATGCGATGATCCCCCGAGTCGAGATGTTCGCGCGGCGTGCATTCGAGATGCCCCACCGAGTCGGTCAGGATTGGCACCCCGCGCGAGCAGCGCTCGATGGCCAAGTCGGTGAACGCCGGCTGGCCGATGTCGAAGCCGCGACCAAAGTGGCCGAGCAGCTTCTTTTGTTCAGCGCCGACAATGTTCAGCACGATGGGACAGCCGTCCTGCAGCCAGCCGGCCAGGTAGCGATCCTGGCGAATGGCGATCGAGACCATCGGTGGCTCGAAGCCCGCTTGGACGACCCAACTGGCCAACATGCCGGTTTCCTGGCCGTCGTGCTTGGCGGTCAGAATGAACAACCCGCTGGGAATCTTGCCCAGGACTTGTCCGAGAGGTGAATCGCTCATGGTGGCCTCGTCTGCGGGAGCAGGATGCTGGCTTGGGGGGAACATTGCGCAAGCGACGCGGGACGAGGCATTATTTCGCATCACCGCGGGAAATGAATCCTAAATCTGGCGAAGTCGCCGACTTTATCGGTGTATGGATCAGAAATCCGAGCCGCCGCTGGTTTGGGTGACAGCGTTCAAGATATGCTAGGGGCGATTCTCGATTCGCTCTAATGTGCGTATCCACCAAGCCGGTGGCTTTGCCACCGAAATCGGCGGCCGAGCCGCCGGCTTGGGCAAGCGCTCGTCGCTGCCGCTACGCCCCCCAGTCACCTCCTTCCTCGTTTGACGAAACACATCGTATGAAATCACTCATCGTCGCTACGGCGCTGATTGCGCTTTGCTCATCGCCCGTCCACGCTGCCCAGACGCTGCAAGCCGGCGCGGCCAAGGTGGACATTACCGATCGCTCGGCCGGGCCGGTGAATTGCCCGTGCTTTGCCAAGGCCCTGGTGTTGAAACAAGGCTCGACGACGGCCGTGCTGATTACCGTCGACGCGGTCGCGATCGGCGAAATTGGGCGCATTAAGAACGATTTCATGCGGCGCGTTCGCGGGCAATTGCAGAGCGAACTCGGCATTGCGCCGGCCGGCGTGATGGTGAACGCCAGCCATTGTCACGGCATTGTCCGCGACGACACGGCGGACTTGGTGGTGCAGGTGGTGAAGGACGCGGCCGCTCGCCTGCAACCGGTTACCGTCGCCGTCGGCGCCGCCCGGGAAGACCGGATCAGCGAGAACCGCCGGTTGAAGATGAAGGACGGCAGCGAGGTCGACATGCGGCGGGCCTACTCGTTGCCGCGCGATGAAGACGTGGCCGGCGTCGGGCCGATCGACCCGCAAGTCGGCTTGCTCCGGTTGGACCGCGCCGATGGCCGACCGCTGGCGCTGGTCTATCACTTTGCCTGCCATCCGATCATGAACCCGCCCTATCGCGGCAACTCGGCTGACTTCCCCGGCTTTGCCTCGCCGGTGATCGAGACCGCGCTGGGGGAGGGCGCCGTGGCGCTGTTTGTGCAAGGCTGCGCCGGCGACATCAACCCGGTGCGTTACAAGGAGGTCAACCGGCTGCCCGACGCGGAACCGCTGGGTAACTTGCTTGCGCAAACCGTCCTCACGGCGGCGCACCATTTGAAGAGCAAGCGTGACGATGTCTTGAAAGTCAGCAGCGAGTCGATCGCCTTGCCGCGTGGCGCTGACCTGGAACGCCGGATAGCGGCCATCGACGCCGAGCAGCGTAAGCTGCTAATTTCGCTACGGCCGACGAATATCAACTTCAAGACGTTTCTGCCGTTGTTGCTTCAGCAGCGGTTGTCGCCCGAGTTTCCTTCGCATCATGCCCAAAGCTACTTACACGACCGGGCGCAGGGGCGCGACGAGTTGGCCAAGTTTGACGCCGAGAATCGCGCCCACGTCGAAACGTACCTGCAGAACATTCAGATCATGGAGCGGCTGACGCGGCTGAACACGAACCTGGCCCTGCTGAAGAAGCATCTGGCTCAGAACCAGGCGACGGGGTCGCCCACGCTGGACGTTGAAGTCTGCGGCTTGCGCGTCGGCGACTTCAAGCTCGTCACGTTTCCTGGCGAGCTGACCGTGCAGGTCGGCCTGAACATCAAGGGGGCGGCCAAGGATCCCAATGCCTTCGTGGCCGGCTACACCAACGGCTATATCTATTACGCCCCGACGGCGGCCCAGCGGCTGAACACGGGCTATGCCCAGGAAGATTGCGATTCGCTCGTCGGCCCCGAGTGGCAGGCGATCTTCGAGACCAAGGCGTTGGCGGTCCTGAAGGGCCTTTAAGAGGACAAGCCCTCGCAACAAGGGCGAAAGCGACACTCTTGGGCGGCTTGGCACGGAAAAGCGCGTTGCCGCGATTCGAATCGAAGCCAATCGTTGCTTGAAATCGCCGGTCGCGTCGGATAGTTGTATGGGTTTGATATTCGGCGCGACGGAACATCGCCCTCTCACGGAAAACGCTGGGGCGATGCGTTCGTTGTGGGCCGGCGTCGATCGACGGCGCGCGACAAGAGGTTGCGGCGGCCCAGCACCCGAGCGGCTTTGCTCGATAGGATTCGACAACTTGGAGAGTGCCCAACATGGCCGAGGAAGCCGCTAAACCCGCCGAGAAAACCAAGCCGAGCCGCATTTTGCTGGTCGATGACGATCAGGAAATTATCGAATCGATGCGGCTGGCGCTGGAAGCCAAGGGCTACGCGGTGCTGATCGCCCGCGACGGCAACCAGGGGCTGGCCTTGGCCGAGCGCGAAGACCCGGACCTGGTCGTCTTGGATATGATGATGCCCAAGCGGAGCGGGTTTCTGGTGCTGGAAAAGCTGCGTCGGACCCGAGTGGTGCCTACCCGCGTGATCATGATCACGGCCAACGAAGGAAGCCGGCACAAGGTCTATGCGGAAATGTTGGGAGTCGACGACTACCTGCGCAAGCCATTCGCCATGGACAAGCTGCTCGATAGTGTGGAAAAGCTGTTGGCCAAATAGGGGCGAAAGCTCCGGGTTTTGGTGGGAAAACAGGCTGAAAATGCCCACGTTTTGCCTGCTCTTGGGGCCCTAGCTGGCGTTGGCGGTCGGTCAACCTGACGCACCGCCGAAAGTGGGGCGTTAGACGCCATATCTAAGTTGCCAGCCGACCGACCTGCTATTAGCAGAAGCGATTTTCGGTCTTCGAGCGCGCAAAACCTCGACACTTGCCAGTTTTGCAACCTATTGTTCCATAGTAGGTTGCGTTCGGAATAACCTGGATGGCTGGCAGCCATGCGGCGGTTTACGGCCAAAGCTGGTATTGCCGCATAATTTGGGTAAGGCGATACTTGTAGTAGATGCAGGAGCGGAAAAGTCGGGCTAGATTAACTCGATTTTGCCGGTTCCGGTTACCCTAACGCTTTAGCTGTCCCGGTTTTCTGCGTCGTTCCTTACGCTCTTTGCCAAGTTCCTTCGCTGGTCGCTACGGCGTCCGGCCATCGGCCAGGAACTTGCGATTTTCCTGTCGGTGACCGGCTTTCAAGCCGGGCATGACCGACGTCCGCTTTCTGGCCCATCCTGCCAGAAAACGCCCGCCAGGCCCTCTGCCCTGCTCCGATTGTTGCCGGAGCGTACGGCGGTGGCCAAAACTAGCCAGGAGTCGGGGGGCCGCGCACGCATAATCGTGACGGTTCGAGCACCCGATGGTGTCGTACGTTGGCGTCGTAATGAGGCGATGCCGGCGCGACATACGTTTTTGAAGGGACGTTCGATATGAGTGATGGACGCTCAATCATCTCGCTGATTGCCGATCGCCAGGATCTGGAACAGTTCCGCAAAAAGAGCTGGATCGGCTCGTTTGAAGAGTACCTGGACCTGGTCGGTGGCAATCCGAAGGTCACGCGCAACGCGTTCGAGCGCGTGTACGACATGATCATGGCCGCCGGGACCGAAACGATCGAACGATCGCGCGGCGAGCGGCACAGCCATTACAAGTTCTTCGACGATCCCGAGAACCACGGCGAAGACGCGGTGTTCGGCTTGGACAACGCGCTGGCGTCGCTGGTCAACGCGCTGAAAAGCGCCGCGCAAGGCTACGGCATCGAGAAGCGCGTCCTCTTGCTGCACGGCCCGGTCGGCAGCAGCAAGAGCACCATCGCTCGCATGCTCAAGAAGGGACTCGAACGCTATTCGACCCAGGATGACGGCGCGCTGTTCACCTTGGGGTGGGTCGACCTGAACGACGCGAACGACGTGCATTGGTGCCCGATGCACGAAGAGCCGCTGCACCTGTTTCCCCATCGCTTCCGCAACGACGTGATCGCCAAGCTCAATGCCCAGCAACCCGCCGGCGGTTACCAGGTGCGGATCAACGGCGAACTCTGCCCGTTCTGTCGCTATGTCTACAACGAGCGGTTGGCCAAGTACGGTGGCGACTGGACGCGCGTGGTCCAAGACGTCCGCGTGCGGCGGCAGTTGCTGAGCGAGAAAGATCGTATCGGCATTGGCACGTTCCAGCCCAAGGACGAAAAGAACCAGGACTCGACCGAGTTGACCGGCGATATCAACTACCGCAAGATCGCCGAGTATGGCAGCGACAGCGACCCGCGGGCGTTCAACTTTGACGGCGAGTTCAACGTCGCCAACCGCGGCATCGTCGAGTTTGTCGAAGTCCTGAAGCTGGACGTGGCGTTCCTGTACGACTTGCTGGGGGCCAGCCAGGAACACAAGGTCAAGCCCAAGAAGTTTGCCCAGACCGACATCGACGAAGTGATTATCGGTCACACCAACGAACCGGAATACCGCCGGTTGCAGAACAACGAGTTCATGGAAGCGCTGCGCGATCGGACGGTGAAAATCGACATTCCGTACGTCACCACGCTGGCCGATGAGATCAAGATTTATGAAAAGGACTACAACCGGGACAAGGTCAAAGGGAAGCACATCGCGCCCCACACGATCGAGATGGCGGCCATGTGGGCCGTGCTGACCCGGCTCGAGCAGCCCAAGGCGGCAAACCTGACGCTGCTGCAGAAGCTCAAGCTTTACAACGGCAAGACCCTGCCGGGCTTTACCGAGGAAAACGTCAAGGAACTGCGCGACCAGGTGACCAACGAGGGCTTGGTGGGCATCTCGCCGCGCTATGTCCAGGACAAGATCTCGAACGCCCTGGTGGTCTACCCCGAGTCGACCTGCGTGAACCCGTTCATGGTGCTCAACGAGCTGGAGGCGGGGCTCAAGCACCACAGCCTGATCACCAGCGACGAGACCAAGAACCACTTCCGCGAGCTGCTCAGCGTGGTCAAGGAAGAATACGAGAACATCGTCAAGAACGAGGTCCAGCGGGCCATTGCCGCCGACGAGGACGCGCTCAAGCGCTTGTGCGCCAACTACATGGACAATGTGAAGGCCTACACCCAGCGCGAAAAGGTGAAGAACAAATTCACCGGTCAATACGAAGAACCCGATGAGCGGCTGATGCGCTCGGTCGAAGTGAAGATCGACATTCCGGAAAGCCGGAAAGACGACTTCCGCCGGGAGATCATGAACTACATCGCGGCGCTGCTGATCGACGGCCGGACGTTCGACTACCGGTCCAACGAGCGGCTGCACCGCGCCTTGGAAATGAAACTGTTCGAGGATCAGAAAGACACGATCAAGTTGACCAGCCTGGTGTCGAAGGTCGTCGACGCCGACACCCAGGGGAAGATCGACGTGGTCAAGGCCCGCCTGATCCGCGACTATGGATACAATGATGAGAGCGCCACCGACGTGCTGAACTACGTGGCCAGCATCTTTGCCCGTGGCGACACCAAGAGTTAACAACCAGTGACAACAAGAGCTTAGCGTCGACTCACCAGGCGGCGCGGCAATGACGCCGCGACCTGTTGGACGTCCAGAGAAGTGTGCTCCCACCATGCACACGGCGCTTAGGACGAGCGCGGAGGGGACGGCTACTGATATGAAAATGCAACGCGATCATGCGCGCTTTCGCGAGATCGTCCGCGGCCGCATTCGACAAAACCTGCGCAAATACGTCACCCAAGGCGAAATGATCGGCCGCAAGGGTCGCGACCTGGTCAGCATTCCGATCCCGCAACTCGACGTCCCCCACTTCCGCTACGGCAAGAACGGCTCGGGGGGCGTCGGCCAAGGGGACGGCGAAGAAGGCACGGCGGTTGGCCAGGGCGAAGAAGAGGGGGACGGCAAAGGAAAAGCCGGCAGCGACCCAGGGGCCCATGTCCTGGAAGTCGACGTGCCGCTGGAAGAGTTGGCCAAGATCATGGCCGACGAGCTGCACTTGCCGCGCATCGAGCCCAAGGGGCGCGAGAACATCCAGCAGGACAAGACCAAGTACAACAGCATCCGCCGCACCGGGCCCGAGTCACTCAGGCATTTCAAGCGGACCTACATGGAAGCGCTGCGGCGGCAGATTTCGTCCAAGACCTATGTGCCCGACTCGCCGCTGGTCGTGCCGTTCCGCGAGGACAAGCGGTATCGTTCCTGGCACACGGTCGCTCATCCCGAGGCCAGCGCCGTCATCGTCTACATGATGGACGTCTCGGGCTCGATGACCGACGAGCAGAAGCAAATCGTCCGAACCGAGGCATTCTGGATCGATACCTGGCTAAAAAGCCAGTACGGCGGGCTCGAAGTTCGCTACATCATCCACGACGCCGCGGCCAAGGCCGTCGACGAGAACACCTTCTATCACACCCGCGAAAGCGGCGGCACGCGGATCAGTTCGGCCTACAAGGTCTGTGTCGATCTGCTGAAGAAGGACTTCCCGCCGTCCGATTGGAATGTCTACTGTTTTCAATTCTCGGACGGCGACAACTGGGGCGAGGACAACCAGACCTGCATGAGCATGCTGCGCGAAGAGCTGCTGCCGCACGTGAACCTGTTCTGCTATGGACAAGTCGAAAGCCCGTACGGCAGCGGCGAGTACCTGCGCGCGCTGCACGAGAAGCTGGGGAGCGATTTCGAGAACCTGATCTTGTCCGAGATTCGCGATCGCAACGCCATTTACGATTCGATCAAGTTGTTCTTGGGCAAGGGGAAATAGCCGCCCGACGCGCGCGGCGCCGGCTTCGCCAGTTCACTTTTGGCATGCCGCCGACCGCTAGAAGGAACACGATTTATGGCGACGCGCTTGCAGACACTTCCGCCCGAACTGGTCGAAGTGCAGCAGCAAATGGAAGGACACGCCCGGGATTGCGGGCTCGACTTCTTCCCCACCATCTTCGAGCTGGTCGACTACGACCAGTTGAACTCGATCGCGGCCTATGGCGGCTTTCCCACGCGGTATCCCCACTGGCGCTGGGGCATGGAGTACGAACAGCTTTCCAAGGGCTATGTCTATGGCCTGCAAAAGATTTACGAGCTGGTGATCAACAACAACCCGTGCTACGCCTACTTGATGAGCTGCAACGAGCTCACCGACCAGAAGCTGGTCATGGCGCACGTCTATGGTCATTGCGACTTCTTCAAGAACAACTTCTGGTTCAGCCAGACGAACCGGAAGATGATGGACCAGATGGCCAACAACGGCAACCGCATCCGTCGTTACATGGATCGGTTCGGCGTTGACGAGGTCGAAACGGTGCTCGACGCCTGTCTGAGCATCGAGGATCTGATCGACATCCATTCGCCGTTCATCAAGCGTCCTTCCATGCACGCCGCCGCAGCCACCACGCCGCTGGACGACTCCGAGCACGATAACGCTCCGCGCGGCACGCGCTTCGACGCCAAGCCGTACCTGGACCCATTCGTCAACCCGCCCGACAAGCTGGCGGCCGAGGCCGAGCGCCGCCGCAACGAAGCGCCCCCCGCGCACAAGAATCCCGAACATCCGACGCGGGACGTGATGCTGTTCATCCTGGAGAACGCGCCGCTGCGGTCGTGGCAGTTGGACGTCCTGTCGATTGTCCGCGAAGAAGCGTACTACTTTGCCCCGCAAGGCCAGACCAAGATCATGAACGAGGGTTGGGCCAGCTACTGGCACTCGACCATCATGACCACCCGCGGCGCCAATGACGCCGACATTGTGAACTTTGCCGACCATCACTCGGGCACAATGGCCACGTCGCCCGACCGTTTGAACCCTTACAAACTAGGCATCGAGCTGTTCCGCGACATTGAAGACCGCTGGAATCGGGGCCGTTTCGGCCGCGACTATGAAGAGTGCGACGATCTGACCCAGAAGCGACTCTGGGACACCGCTACGAATCAGGGGCGGCAAAAGATTTTTGAGGTCCGCCGAATCCACAACGACTTGACCTTTATCGACACCTTCCTGACCCTCGATTTCTGCCGGCAGAACAAGCTATTCTCGTTCGGTTATAACTCGGGCTCCGACGCCTATGAGATCGAAAGCCGGGCGTTCCCCCAGATCAAGCAACGACTACTGGCGAACCTGACCAACTTGGGCCGGCCGCAGATTTGTGTTGACGACGGCAACTACAAGAACCGGGGCGAGTTGTTTCTGCGTCACGAGTTCAATGGCGTCGAGCTGCAAATGAACTACGCCCGCGACACGCTGATCAACCTGCAAAAGCTCTGGACGCGCCCGGTGCATATCGAGACCACGCTCGACGGGACGAAAACGATCCTGTCGTACGACGGCTCGGAGCATAAGCAGGAGGCGGCGAAATAGGGAAGAAGTTGCGTGTTGCTAGCTTCTGGTTGCTAGTCGAATACCGTCAGCAGTTGCTCCTCACTAGCAACCAGAAGCTAGCAACCCGCAACTAGGAACCAGCAACTTTTTCCTCCCGTAGCAACTCGCAACCAGCAACCAGCAACCTTTTCATGCCAATCATCAACCAAGTTGAATCCTCGCTCGCGGCCATCCCCGCGCCGAGTTATGGCTCGCTGCGCATTGACGAGGCCGACGCTGGCCTTCGGTTCATCGCCAACCTGTCGGCGATCGACACCCTGGCCGTGGCCTTCGAGGAGTTCAAGCTGACGAGCGACCGGCTGGCTGCGGCCGACGTGGGCCAGTTGCGCGCCGTGGCCGATGAATTGTCGCGCCGGCTCAACTATCTGCTCGAACCGATTCAGGCGATTGAGATCGACTCCGAGCGGTGCGTGGTGCAAATGCGCTCGGTGCCGCCGACCAAGGACGACGGCCGCACGAGTTACTATGAGCTGATCGTGCGCAAGCCGGGCGAACTGAGCCTCTGCCGCTATGCCACCACCGCCGCCGCGGGCCGCCAGGTGATCCTGGCCCAAGTCACGCGCGAAGTCTTCCTCCGCCTGGTCCGCGACTTCGCCGCCGTGGCGTAGCGAACCTCTTCCTTCAGCCCCCCTTTCTCGCGGGTGCCAGCTCAAGCCCACAAGGCTTGAGCATGTCGTGTGACGCTTCACATGCTCAAGTCTGCTGACTTGAGCATGGCACCCGCACTTCCTTTGACGGTCAAATGAGCCCCACCCCGGCTCCTTTCTCTCGACCAGCGGCGTTGGTATCATGCTCGGCATGAGCCATGCACATCAACACGCCGCGCCGTCGACCGAAGTTTCGCTCAGCCCTCAACAAGGCTGGCACTGCAACCACTTCTACTACCGCTTCAATCGGGCGGCCCTCCGCGAGCTGTCGCCGGCCGAGCGGCAATCCGGCCGCGAGGCGTTGATTGCCGCCCTGGACGGCGGGCGTGACGGCGCTCCGTCGCGGTTGCAGGTCTCGCTGGTCTCAGGGCACAAGGCCGACTTCGGCTTGATGATGCTCGATCCCGATCCGATGAAGCTCGACGCGGTGCACCAATCCCTGATGGGCGGCCCGCTGGGGTTCGCGCTGGAACCGACCTATTCGTTCGTCTCGCTCACCGAGGTGTCGGAGTACGTCCCTACGGTCGAGCAATACGGCCGCCGGCTGGTCGAAGAAGGCGAAACTCTCGATAGCCCCAGCTACAAGGCCAAGCTCAAGGCCTATGAGTCGCGTGAAGAGATGATGCGCAAGCAGCGGCTGACGCCCGACCTGCCCGCGTGGCCGAACACGTGCTTCTACCCGATGAACAAGAAGCGCGAAGTGGTCGAGAACTGGTTCCTGCTGCCGCCGAGCGAGCGGAACCGACTGATGGCCGAGCACGGCCGCAGCGGCATGAAGTTCGCCGGCCGCGTGACGCAGTTGATCACCGTCTCGGTCGGCTTGGACGATTGGGAATGGGGTGTCACGCTGTGGGCCCGCAACCCCGAGTTCCTCAAAGAGATCGTCTACACCATGCGGTTCGACGAGGCGAGCGCCCGGTACGCCGAGTTCGGGCCGTTCTATACCAGCTACGTCACGACGGCCGACAAGATGCTCGACCACTGCCGCGTGACCGGTTAGGCGACGCAAGGCTTGATGTGACGGGCGACGTCGCGCGCGACTGCTACACCTCTCCCTTTAAGGGAGAGGTCGACGAGCGGAGCGAGTCGGGTGAGGGTAAATGCGTTGCAGGCCAGTTCGCTTTGCACCAAGTGGACTGCTCACTGAGCGCCGTGATTTTCGGCCAGCGACGTCTTTACCCTCCCCCCTGCCCCTCCCTGAAAGGGAGGGGTGTTTGTCGCTCGAGCGGCCGCATTTGAACATTGCGTACGAGCCATAGCGCACTGAACTTACTCGCGCCCATCCTTCGGCTTGTCCACCTTCGGGGGCGGCAACAAGTCGGTCTTGGGGTCTTCCCCCCGCTGGTCGTCCAGCCCTTTCAGCTTGGGCGTCAGGGTCAGCGTCACCCGGGTTTTCTTCTCGGGAATCCGCTCGGTCCACGCCTCGAACATCAGCGACGAGTTCGACTGGGTGCTCTCGACCGGCAGGTCGAGCGTGGCGCTAGTGAAGTTCGATACGCAGATCAAGTCCCCGTCCTCGGCCAGATAGTGCTTCTCTCGGGTCTGCGGGTCGACCCAAAAACCGCTGCCGCCAAACACCCACGGGGTGGCCATCTCCTTGTTGGTCCGCGTGTTGCGCAGCCAGTTCTGGGCCCGGGTCTGTTGCCGCTTCCCCTGGGCATCGGTCCAGTAGACCGTGACTTCGATTTCAGGCCCTTGCGCCGGCTTGTACTCGGGCACGAATTGGGCTGGGTTCCCCGGCTCGGCCCCCAGCGCCACCAGGGCCGCGTGGACCATGTAGGCCTGGGTCGCTAGCGAGACGACCGCTTCGTGTTCCTTGGTCTTCCGCGGACAGGCAAACATTTCCATCTGCCCTTCGCGCTGGCAGATTTCGCCTACTAATACCACGCGCTTGTTTTTCTTATCGAGCCAAATCTCGTAATCTGGCGCCAATCGCACCAATCCCTCGGGCGCTTGCACCGCATCGGCCGTGGCGGGCTGCTGCGCTAATAAACTGGGCACCAAGGCCCCCAACGCAATTGCCACAAACCAGCCAAATCGTGTCATTTGGCGACACCAAGAACACGGGGACATCTTCGGCCTCCTGCTCGCGGGAAATCTTCCAGAACGACCGCGGGGGCAAACGCTTACACCACCGACGGGTCGAGGGGTTCAAAATGGTCGAGGGCGTCTTTATGATACTGCACCGCGCGAAATGACACTACTTGCCTGTTGATCAGCCGACCCATGCACGACATCAACCCGATTCATACGTTGGACGCTCCGTCGACCGAACCCTGGTCCGCCTCTGAACCGGCCACCGAGCCCACCGCGACTTGCACCATCAGCGAGCGCGACTGGCCCAAGCTGCGCCGCCGACTCAAGGAACTCGACTCGGCCAAGTTGCTGCGCGATCTGACGCGGCACGGCTCCCCGCTGCTCTGGAGCGTTGACGCCGCGTGGCTGTCGGGTGGTCAGCCCGCGCAGCTTGAAACCGACGCGCCCGATGTCGCCGAAATGGCGCGCGACGCCTGGGACCTGTTGGCCGGCAAGTCCCGCCCCAAGCCAATCCGCGCACTGACCGAACAGTGGCTCGCTCAGGAATGCTCGATCAAGGCTGCCACCGTGTTGCCAGCCTTGGCGCTGGCGTACCATTTGCCGCGATTGGCCTACGTCTTGCCCAAGGATGTCTTGAGCCGCGTCGTCGAGCAGTTGATCACCCTCGCGCGACAAGCGGGCCAGGCGCCGCGTCAATCGTGGCTGGCCCAGTTGCTTTCGGTAGAGTTGCCGATCGTTTTGGGGCACTACCTGCGCAAGGTGCCGGCCTGTCAGCAAGCGGCGACCCTGGCCAAGAACGCGCTGGAGCTGAGCCTGCAATCGGTGACCGACGAAACGGGCATGCCGCGCGCCGAGTTGCTCGACTTGTTCCGGCCGCTGCTGGCGTCGTGGGCCCGGGCGTTGCATCTGCTGAATCGCCGCGACCCGAGCCCCGATGACTCGCTCGAACGGATTCGCGAGCAGTACGTGTTGGCGGTTGAGCAGGCCTTGCGCCTGACGCGCCGCGACACCACGCAAGCGTTCGACCCGGTCGCTGCCGAGCCGCGCTCGGCCGCTTGGCTGGTTGATGCGGCCAAGATCTCCGGCAATGCGCGACTAGCCACGCTGGCCAAGCGCGTGCTCAAGGGTTCAACCACGCCGCCCTCCGAAGCCCCCAGCAGTTCGGGACACGGCGAATTATCACGCCTGGCCGTGCTGCGCACCGATTGGAGCGACGCGGCCTCGCGACTGGCGCTCGCCTTTGACCAACGCCAATTGCGAATCGAGCTTGATACCGGCCGCGACCTGGTCCTGGCCGGGACATGTACGCCTCGCGTGACGTTCAATGGCGAGCAAGTCGCACCCGTTTCGCAATGGTCCGAAGCGTGCTGGATTTCAAAGCCGCAGGTCGATTACCTGGAACTGCATCTGGAATTCGAGCAGGGCGTGCGACTCGAGCGGCAGTTCGCGCTGGCCCGCGATGATGGCTTTTTGTTTGTCGCCGACGTGATTACGGCCGCCGAGCCTGGCGCGATCACGGCCCGCAGCGGTTGGCCCCTGGTGCCGGGCGTCGACTTCACGCCGGCCCAGGACAATTGCGAAGGGCTACTGATGCAGGAGAAGCCGATCGCGCGTGTGTTCCCCTTGGCCATGCCCGAGTGGCGCAGTCAGCCGAGCGCGGCCGGCCTCGACGCCTCGGACGAAGGTTTCGCCCTGACGCACCAGGCGGCGAACGCCCGGGCGTTGTACTTGCCGATGGTGATCGACCTCGACCGATCGCGACTCGACAAGAAGTTCACCTGGCGGCGGCTGACCGTGGCCGAGGACCACGAACCGGTCCCGGCCGACATGGCCGTTGGCTATCGTCTGCAATTGGGCGCGCACCAGTGGCTGATCTATCGCAGCCTGCAGCACAAATCGCCGCGATCGTTGTTGGGCCACCATCTGATTTCCGAGTTCCTGCTCGGTCGCGTCACGAAAAAGGGTCAGATCAAGCGGCTGGTCGAAGTCGAGTAAGAGTCCCCCGAGCGAGCAAGGCGGACGACGATGGCGGGCGTTCACGATCGGCTGGCCGAAAACCTGGCCCGCGTGCGCGAGACCATTGCCGCGGCAGCCGCCCGCAGCGGACGCCCGGCCGAGGCGGTCACCCTGGTCGCGGTCACCAAGTACACCGACCTGGCCACCGCCGAGCGGTTGCTCGACCTGGGCTGTTTGGACCTGGGGGAAAGCCGGCCGCAGCAATTGTGGGAACGTGCCGCGGCGCTCGGCACGCGCCCGGTGCGCTGGCACATGATCGGTCACCTGCAGCGCAACAAGGCCGAGCGGACGCTGCCACTGTGCCACTTGGTTCACTCGGGAGACAGCTTGCGGCTGCTCGAAGCGATGAACGCCACGGCGATTGCCACGGGCCGCCGCGCGCCGGCGCTGATCGAGGTGAACATCTCGGGCGACGCCACCAAGCACGGCTTTCAACCGGCGGAGATCGCGCCACTTTTACCAACATTCGCTTCGTTGACCGGGCTCGACTTCCGCGGCCTGATGGGAATGGCCAGCCGCGAAGGTGACCGCGACCAGGCCCGCCGCGAGTTCGCCGACCTGCGGCAACTGCGCGATCAGCTTGCCGCGCAAAGCCCGGCCGGGCTGCGCTGGGACGATTTGTCGATGGGCATGAGCGGCGACTACGACGTCGCCATTGAAGCAGGCGCAACGATCGTGCGCGTGGGCTCGGCGTTGTTTGAAGAGGGGCTAGGGGCTAGGGGCTAGGGGCTAGGGGCTAGGAAATACCTTTGCGCGCGACTTTGAGTTTCTTCAGCGCGATTCAATCTGGTGACGCCTCTTCCCTAGTCCCTCGCCCCTAATCCCTAGTCCCTCTTTACCAGTTCTCTCAAATACTGCCCGTAGCTGCTCTTCATGCCGTCGGCTAGTCGTAAGAGCTGGTCTTGTCCGATGTAGCCTTTCTCGAAGGCGATCTCTTCGATGCACGCCACCTTTTGGCCCTGGCGTTCTTCGATTGTCTCGATGAAGTTGGCGGCTTGCATCAGCGACTCGTGCGTGCCGGTGTCGAGCCAGGCGCTGCCGCGCCCCAAGTTTTGCACGCGCAATTGTCCGCGCCGCAGATACTCGCGATTGACGTCGGTGATTTCCAACTCACCGCGTGGCGAAGGCTTCAGGTTCGCGGCAATCTCGACCACCTGGCTGTCATAGAAGTACAAGCCCGTGACGGCCAGTTGCGACTTGGGTTGCTTCGGCTTTTCCTCGATCGACACCGGTCGACCGGTTGCGTCGAGTTCGACCACGCCGTACCGCTCGGGGTCGCGGACGCGATACGCGAACACCGTGGCCCCCTGGGCCTCGGTCGCTGAATCCATCAACATTTTCTGCAAGCCCTGGCCGTAAAAGATGTTGTCCCCGAGCACCAAGGCCACGCCATCGCGCCCCACAAAGTCACGACCAATGATGAACGCCTGGGCCAGCCCCTCGGGGCGGGGCTGGACGGCGTACTGGATCGAGATGCCGACTGGCGAACCGTCGCCCAGCAACCGCTCGAAGTTCGGTCGATCTTCCGGCGTGGTGATGACCAGCACCTGGCGAATGCCGGCCAGCATCAACACCGACAGCGGATAGTAAATCATCGGCTTGTCATAGACCGGCAACAGTTGCTTGCTAACCGCGCGCGTCACCGGATAAAGGCGCGTTCCCGAGCCGCCGGCCAGGATGATCCCCTTGCCGACCTTCGCCGTTTGATTCATGAACGCTCCTCGTTCGTTGAAATGCTCTTCTCTGCCGCTGCGTCAACGCGCGTTGCTACTGACTGCCAATTCAAGTCGACGCCGACGTCGCCAGCCCCAGTCGCTCGCGGCGATAGGCCCCGCTGCCGACGCGCTCGACCCAGGTGCGATGCTTCAAATACCAGGCCACGGTCTGTTCGAGCCCCGAGCGAAAATCCTGCTTTGGCGTCCAGCCTAGTTCGCGTTCGATCTTGCTGGCGTCGATCGCATAGCGCCGGTCGTGCCCCGGTCGATCGGTGACGAACTTGATCAGCTTGCGGCACGGCGCGTGAGGCAAGCCGGGATGTTGCCGATCGACCGCATCGCAAATCGATTCGACCACTGACAGATTTGATTGTTCGTTGTTGCCGCCGACGTTATACACTTCGCCCGGCCGACCGGCGGCCAACACGCGGCGAATGGCGCTGCAATGATCGGCCACAAACAGCCAGTCGCGCACGTTCTGACCGTCGCCATAGACCGGCAGCGGCTTCCCCTCGAGCGCGTTCAGGATGATCAACGGGATCAACTTCTCGGGAAACTGATACGGCCCATAGTTGTTCGAGCAATTGGTGATCAGCGTCGGCAGACCGAACGTGTGGTGATAAGCGCGGACCAGGTGATCGCTGCCGGCTTTCGACGCGGAATAAGGGGAATTCGGCGCATAAGGCGTCGTCTCGGTGAACTTGCCGGTCGAGCCCAGCGAGCCATAAACCTCGTCGGTCGAGACGTGCAAGAAGCGAAAAGCCTCGCGCTCGCCCGTGGGCAGTTGCTGCCAAAAAACGCGCGCCGCTTGCAGCAACTCGAACGTCCCCAGCACGTTCGTCTGGACAAAGGCCCGCGGGCCGTCGATCGAGCGATCGACGTGCGACTCGGCGGCAAAATTGACGACCGCGCGCGGCCGATGCTGCTCGAGCAACTGGGCCAGCAAGGCCGCGTCGCCGATGTCCCCTTCGACAAAGCGATGGCGTGGGTTCTGGCCCACGTCGGCCAGCGAGTCGAGGTTGCCGGCATAGGTCAACTTGTCGAGGTTGACGATCGCGTCCGACTCTTCGGCCAGCCATTGCCGCACGAAGTTGCCGCCAATGAAGCCAGCGCCTCCGGTGACCAAGATCGTCGACATCGTGCGAATGACTTTCTGAAAGGAACCGGAATTGAGATGGTCAATTGAACAGGGCAGGCAACGGCCGCAGCTAGCAACAACGGGCATTTCCCCGCCGGCGCTTGCGGATTCTGGCCCAGCGGCCCCTGGTTGGGCAATACCAATGCCGGCGGTGACGCACTGGTAAAAGACGGCAGCAACGGGGCAGTTTGGACCGGCCGGGGGGGCAGGCACTACATGCAATTCGTTTGCAAATACAGCTTGACTCCTTCGGGCGAACTTCTAGACTAAGGGCCGCTTTCCTCGGTAAACCTCGGTTTTTATTCGAGCACGACCTTTTCGAGCACGAATTCTTCGAGCACAGTGATGTTCTTCCGGCGTAAACGGTTGCTCGGCGCGCTGACGTTGGTCAGCTACGCCCTCTGTGCGCTCGTGGGGATGGGCTGGCACGAACTGGCCGGCTGTCATCACGATTGCCATGTCACAACGGTCGCCGGCTGCGACCACGCCGAGGCTGGTCATTCCCACGCCGATCATGACCAGGACCACAGCGTTGAAGGCGAAGGCATTGCTTCGTCGGCCTCGTGGCACGCACCCGGCGATTGCCCCATTTGCCGGTATCAGGCCCAGGCGCAAGCCCAGGCCGTTCAGCTTCACTTCTCGGTGGCCGAACTCGCCGCGGCCGCCAGTCATTCTCCCAACGTCCTACGGCTGCCGTCGGGCGCGGCCGAGGCGTATCTGGCCCGCGGGCCGCCGCAGTTGGCTTCGTAAGCTGATTCGCGCCTGGGGCGTTTCCCACGCCGCCGCGCGCGAATCCTTATTTCAGGTAATCCGCTGATTTCGATCGACGCGCCGATATGCGCGTCCTCGATCGGCGTCAAACCAAGTGCGCCGACCTGCGCGCTTGCCAACGTCCATTTACGAAGCCACAATCAACAACTACCGAAAGGTTCACGCATATGTCGAAGCAACTTCACAATTCGCGTCGCGGTCAGGCCATGGTCGAATACGCCATCATCATCGGGGCGGTCGTCCTGATGGGAATCGGCGCAATGTCACTGCTGGGGCACAAGGCCACCGATCTGGTCGGCATCACCACGGCCTTGCTGCCGGGGGCCCATGCCGACGACAACGGCGTGATCTTCAGCGGCGAGCTGGTGCAAACCACAAACTCAAGCGGCGTCATTAACGTGACCGGCACGCCGGGCTCGACCTCGGCCAGCCTGGGCATTGCCAACGGCAGCACCCTGGTCAGCGACACCGCCGACGGCTCCGGCTCGTAACGCTCTACGAGTCGCCAACTTCGCCTCCGTCGGGCTAGTCCTGGCGAGTCACGCTTTTTCCCGAGTGCCGTGCCCAACGGCGCGGCGCTCGGGGGACTTTGCGCCCCCGTTCCGCACACTCCTTATGGGCAGCTTGCGAGCCTACGGGCGAACCTCTAGATTGATGACGCTAGCAACCCTGGACATTCCCTGGCTTCCTCTCGCGAGTCGCCAACGGCGAATTGACGATGGTCCGAACGCGGACATCGAAATTGCGACACTCGATTCGAACCGGCGCTGTTTGGCTGGTTTTGGCCGCGTTCGGCGCGGCGGCCGTGGGGCTGCCCATGCCGTCCCTGGTGTTGAATCCGACCGGCGAAGCGTATCCCTGCGCCGCACATGGCTGTGGTTGCCACTCGGCCGAAAACTGTTGGCGCAATTGCTGCTGCCACACGCCGGCCCAGCGTTTGGCCTGGGCCAAGCGGAACAACGTGATCGTGCCACCCGAATGGCTGCCAGCGCCGATCGTGGCCGCCGTGAGCATGCCCGCCAGCGCCAAGCAATCGTGCTGCCAACAGCGTTCCTCTTGCGAGCAACGCGGTGCTCAGACGAGTTCCCCCGAAGCCCAGCCGGCATCCAGCGAAACACTAGTCTGGTATTCGGCCATCGCGGCGCGCCAATGCCAGGGGCAAGGAAACCTGTGGGCCGTGGTCGGCGCGTCGCTCCCTCCACCAATTCAGATCTCCTGGGCCGCCGAATGGCCCTTGGTCGCTCAAGCCGCGACTCTTTATCAGGTGGCGTCTGGCGAACCCGCCCAGCCACCAATCCCCCCGCCGCGCAGGGCCTGATCGCTCCTCGCTATCGGCTACCGGCGGCTGTTGATTCCGCGCCTGGCAATGCGTCCAGGCGCGGGCGCAATCGGGCCATTAGTCTGTCCATCGCGGCGAATCGCACGATGTCAATGCGCTTGATCGGTATTGATCCAGCGCTCACCCGTGCGCGCCACACTATGTCGTGTCGTGACAGCGCGCAATGCGCTGCGCCTCGCGACCGTGTTTTGCTTTTTTCATCTATCAACCTTTGAAGGATATTTTCCATGTTGAACAAGCACCTCCGCAACCGTCGTGGTCAGGCCATGGTCGAATACGCCATCATCATCGGGGCGGTCGTCCTGGTGGGAATCGGCGCGCTGTCGCTACTCGGACACAAGGCCACGGACCTGGTCGGCATTACCGCCGCCCTGTTGCCCGGCCATGACGCCGACACCACGGGCGCCATCTTCAGCGGCGAACTAGTGCAAACGACGAACTCCGGCGGCGTCATCGGCGTCGCCGGCGTCCCCGGCTCGGCCACCGCGAGCCTGGGAATCAACGTCGACGGGAATCTGGTAACCGACACGGTGCCATCGGGCTCCGGGTCGTAGTCGTCAGGTTGCTTTGCTCGGTGCATTCGGCCCGGCCGGTGGAACATTGCTTCCGCCGGCTGGGTCGCGCCGAGTCAGATTTGGCTGAAGAACTTCTGGGGGGGCAGAACTTCCGAGGTAGCGTGAAACGAAACCAACGTCGATCCGTCGTCAGGGTCAGAAAGGCCCCAACGACGGAGCCTGGCTTCCGCTTTCATGACCCCAGGAGTTGAAACGATGTTACGACGCAAGAATGTTCGCCACCGCCGCGGTCAGGCCATGGTCGAGTACGCCATCATGATCGGCGCCGTGGCGCTGGTTTGCCTGGTGGCGGCCACGATCCTGGGACACAAGGCGGGGGCGTTGCTGGGCGACGTGGCGGCGCTGCTGCCGGGCGACGACGCCGACGACCAAGGCCGCGTGTTCGTGGGCAAACTGATCGCGACGTCGCAGAGTTCGGGCGGCATCATCATCTCGGCCGGCACGACGGGTGACGTGGGTGCCGCAGGCACGCTGGGCTTGCCCGGCGGCAGCGCTGGCGGCACTCCGCTGGTGGCCGACAAGACCGACGGAACCTAAAAAGTTTTTTGCCCGATAGCGTTGACACGCCGAAAGGAACATGTAGAATCCGCCACTGTTGATACTGAGTCTCAGTTTCATGTTTAAGCCCATTTTTACCCTAGTTGGAGGTTTTTCGCATGATTCGCCGTGTAAATGCCACCAAGTTCCGCCGCGGTCAGGCCATGGTCGAGTACGCCATCATGATTGGCGCCGTCGCCCTGGTCTGCCTCGTGGCCGCCACCATGCTCGGCCACAAGGCCGGTGACCTGTTGGGGGACGTCGCCGCCCTGCTGCCGGGTGACGATGCCGATGACCAAGGCCGCGTCTTTGTCGGCAAGTTGATTGCCACTCAGGCCAGCAGCGGTGGTGTGATTGTCTCGGCCGGGACACCGGGTGACGTGGGCGCGACGAACACCTTGGGCTTGCCTGGCGGCAGCGCTGGCGGCACCCCGCTGGTGGCCGACAAGACCGACGGAACCTAAGGCTAGTCTGATCCAACCTGCCACTGGCATGGTCACGAGATACCGCGTGGCCCGCCGCTGGCAAAGCGTGACAACGTGAAACCCCAATAGCCCGCAATGCAGCAATGCGTTGCGGGCTGTTGGCACATCAGGAATTGCGGGAAAACCAGAGTAAAACACGCACGCAGCGGCCCCCTGCCCTGGCTCGGCGCGACGAATCGCGTGGCTCGCGAATTCAGTTGACCAGGTCGGCGCGGCCAATGAGTGTGGTAAGCCCGGCTCGTCGCGTCGGCGACTTGGATCGTCCGCTGCGGACCAGAAACAATAAGTAAAAAGATGAAAAGCCGTACCGCTGGTTATCGTCGTCCTTCGGCGCTGAAGCGCGCGTTTGTCGCCATTTCGGGTTTGGTTCTGGGCGTGGGCGTCACGCTGGTCGGACTGGTCGCCTTTGGCGTCATCGATCTGTCGGAATTCAACCGCAAGGCCACTCGCGATCCCTATGCCGGCATGGTGGCGGTGCCGCTGTCGGGAACGGCGATTCCGATCTATGCCGTGGTCACGCGCGACCACATGGCCACGCCCGGCACCTTGGTAACGCGTGTTCTACATTACCCGCCCGACAAGGTGCCGACCGATTTCATCACCGACCACAACAAGATCATCGGCCGCGTGATGGCCCGCGAAAAGCAGCCCGGCTACGCCTTTACCGAGCGCGACTTCATGCCCGTCGGCACCCGGCCGGGGGTCGTGGCGGGCATTCCGCCCGGCAAGCGGGCGATGACACTCGACGCCAACCAGGTGCGAGGGCTGAAGGATTTGCGCATCGGCGACCGCTTCGACCTGCTGGCCAGCGAGCCGGTCGAGACAAGCCATCTGCAACCCAGCGTTCGCGCTGGCGGTGTCAAAGGGGGCGGCAAAGACGCCAGCGTCAAGGTGATGGTCAGTGATGGTCGTGTGGTGACCCGGGCGGCGGACGAAACTGCTTCGCCGGACGGCGGGCGTTCGCACCCCTTGGTCGGTGGCGGTGGTAAGAAAGACCCCATGCGCGACATGACCATCGCGCTCGATCCCGATGAAATCGCGCCGCTGACCGAGGCGTTGTCGACCAAGGCGTCGTTATTCTGCGTGGCCCGCTCGGGACGTCCCGAGGAAACCCACGATACCGAGGTGCCTGAACTTGATCCTTTGAAGCACGTGCGGACGGTGGAAACGGTGCGCGGCCGGGCGTTCGGCGCCGAGTCTTTCGGCGCTCACCCAGCCGAGGCGGCCACTCAGCCGGCGACGGCGATTGCTCCCAACAAGGCCGCAACACCGGTGCAAGCTCCGCCCCCGGTGATGAGCCAACCGGCCACTGCCCAGCCGGCCGGCACCGCGATTCCCACGCCGCCGACACGGATCGATCGTGATTCGCCGCGCCGCACGGCACGAGCCGACAGGTGACGCGCATGACGCCAGCTACCGATAGCTTGACGCAGCCCACGGAGGGGTCGCCGTGGGCGTTTTCGTTCCGGCGAACCGTTGTGTGCGCCGCGACGCGCGAGAAACCGACTGCGCAATCATATTTGATTGCGCGCGTGAATCGCCGTCGGACGCGCCGCGGTCAGGCGCTGGTCGAGTTCGCGATCATCGCCCTGGCGCTGACGTTCCTGTTCGCGGCCATCTTGTCGATGGGCCAGATGTTCTTCGCCGCCCAGGTCGTGCAACAAGCCGCCGACGTCGGCGCGCAAGAGTTGTCCCGCATGCCGCTGAATCCGACGGGCACTAACAGCAATGACTCGTATGCGTTTCCAACATTGAATCATGTGCTTTACCGCTACGTCGACCTTAACAATCCAAATTCAACTGACCCGCTCCTCGCGGTACGCCAGCAGATATTCAACGAGGCGCTTCTGGTGGTGCCGTCGTCAACGCTGTCGGAACTTGGACTAACGCTTACGCAATACGCTGCAAAGTATATGCCGCTGATCAACCAACTGCTCGTGCCCGTGATGTTTTACGACGCCGGGCTCGGCGCGTATCGATACCCCGGCACCGTCGTGAAAAATGAACAAGGCGAAACGACCGTTCGAGTTTTAATGGCCGAAGGGCCAAACCAATATGCGTGGCATGGCGTGGTCGAAGAGATGGGAACCTATGGAAGCTTAGACGCAAGCGTGACCGGCAGCTTTAGCGTGACGGCGTCGGCGCCGATTACTTCTGGTACGACTTCGGGGATCCTGCCTGGCACCGTACGGCTACGAATCAATTACCCATTCCAAGCCGCGGGGTTGATCGCTTATCAACCATCGGCCACGAACCCAATGGTGGCGTCGACCGCTCCGACGACCCCGATTCTGGCGGATGATTCCCACGTTTCGTTCACCAACTCGTTAAGTGGATATACCCTGGCGACACAAAGCTCGGGTAGCAGCGGCAGCGGTTTTGGTGCATACGCAGGCGAATACGGCCTGGGCCAGATGGTCGCCTGGGGCAGTGCAGCACCAAATGGCGTGCGACCGTTTCGCCGCGTGGTCAGCGGGCAAGGCGTCTACCGCCGCGAGGTATTCGGCCAGTGAGCACGCCTATTACTGTCCAGCAGCAAATCACCAATCGCTCTCGTATTCGAGCAAAATCTGATCGTTCGCGGCGACGTTTTCGCCGCGGCTCGGCGATGATCTGGTTCGCTATTTTCGTGTTCGTGATCTTCGCGTTCGCGGCGCTCGTAGCCGACCTGGGCCAAGCCTTCGTCGCCCGCCGGCAAATGCAGTCGGCCGTGAATACCGCCGCGCTCGAAGGTTTGCGGTACCGTGATAACGTCCCTAGCGATTGGCTAGACGGTAGCTCCGCGTGGGCGACCGGCGTATTGTGGCCGGCAGTGGGAGATCCCCCCGGCACTGATTCACCAGAATTTGTCACGTGGCGCGAAAACGCACGGCGAATCGCAGCTAGTTCCGCCGCTGCCACAGTAATGCCGACCTATACACGCACGACCAATGGCCAAACGCTGACGTTAACCGGTGGCATGCAATTGCCCGGCACCGACTTCTACGCCTCACAAACCGTGGTGCTCGATGCCGCAACGAGTGTGTCGCTGCAAATGAATCCGTCGAATGTCGCATCGGGTGATCTGGTCGCGGGACAATTCGTGACCGACAGCAGCATTGCCGACACGTACCAGTCGCTGAGCCCCGCGGCTTATCATGCAGAACCTCAGGTGGAGAGCAGCGATCCATATTCGCGTTACGACTTCACACCAGCCAGCGATGCTACGCACTCATCGACTGCAAGCAGCTTCCTGGCACGTCTAAGGCGCACCGGCGAGACATTCAGCGACAACCTGGAATCCTCCTCCGGTCCTACCGTCCCGTATTTCTTTGGACGCGCCGGCATCGGAGGTTCGGCTGATCCCACGGCGTTTTGGAATCAGCGCGCAACAGGCATCAAAGTTCGCGCGACGGCGATCGCCGATGCCGTCATGGCCTTGTCAGTTGGTGCCGCGATCTCGCCGACACTCCCGCTTCCTGATGAACCAACCGATCTTGATAAATACGGTATCGTCGGGGCAGCTCCGTTTGCGATTTACGCAAATTCCTGGTCCTTGCTTAGCGCCGGGACATCTTCATTAGCCACGGTAGCGTCCGACGGGACAATTAGTACGCCGACAGGCCAGATCGGCTTTGTCACGAACGGCGGCCAGACTTCGACGATGAGCGCTGGAATGACCTTGAGCAGTGGCACATGTGCTCCGACCTCCTTCGTTGGCTCGATGTTCGCCGGCTCAACCAGCGTTGGCATGCTCGCTGACTCGTCCGGAACGAGCACTTGGGCAACGATCGTCCCGTTAATCCAGAAACCAGTAAGCGGCGAAACATCAACTACTTTGTATGTTGTTGGATTTGGTCTCGTCACGCTGTCGTTGCCCCAAAATGACACGTTCTCGTTGACGCCGAAACCAAGTCAAGTCATGCAGCAGAATGTCTCCGCAGCTTTCATTCGCCGACCCGACGATGGTGTAAATGCCAGCGAGTTGATCTTGCATGGCAAAGCACTGACTAATCGAGTACTCACCCCCGCGTTGGTTCGATCCGTGTCGGTAGCCGTGCCCCCTAGCCCCTAATCCCTCGCCCCTAGCCCCTTCCTCATGCAGCCGCACGTTTTGATCATTGGTGATGATCGCTCCCTCGGCGAAGAAGCGCGGGCGGCCTTGAACGCCGTGCGCACCATCGAGCCGGTGATCCGCGTCGTCGCCGGCGGCCGCACGGGCATCGAGCAGGCCCGCATCTGGCAGCCGCATCTGGCCTTCTTGGAAATCGACACCGACTTGGCGCTCGCCCGGCAGCAGATCGCCGAGCTATTGGCCGCGTCGCCGCGCACGCACGTGGTCGGCGTCTATCGTCCCGATTTGTTCGAGTACGAAGCCCAGCAGAGCGCACTGTTGATCGAAGCGGTTCGCGCCGGGGCACGCGACTTCTTGCGCCGCCCCCTTTCGAGCAGCGATGTCGACGCCCTGGTCCAGCGCCTGGCCCAGGCGGGTCAAACTGGCCAGTCGCGCGTCGGCCGGCTGGTCAGCTTCATGAGCAACAAAGGGGGCGTCGGCAAAAGCACTTTGTCGGTCAACGTGGCGTGCAGTCTGGCGGCGACGCGCCCCGATCGGGTGTTGTTGGTCGACACGTGTCTGCAAGTCGGCGGCTGCGCGAGTTTGCTCGATCTGAAGCCCGAGACCACGCTGGCCGACGCCGCGCGCCAGCGCGACCGGCTGGACGAGACGCTGATCCGTCAACTGGCGGTCCCGCATCACAGCGGCTTGCACGTGCTGGCCGCGCCGGCCGACGCCATCGAAGGGGCCGACATCACCGACGAGGTGGTCTCGCGCGTCCTCGTGCTGGCCCGGCGGACGTACGACTATGTGATCGTCGACACGATCCCGTCGCTCGATCGCGTGGCAATGGCCGTGCTCGATCTCAGCGATCTAACGTATCTGGTATTCGAGAACGTCGTACCGACGCTGTTGGGGGCGGCCAAGCTGCTGCAACTGCTGAACAAACTCGGCGTGCCGGCCGAGCGGCAACGCTTGGTGCTAAACCGCGTGCAGTGGATCGCCGGCAATCCCCGCCCCGTCGAAGCGGCCGAGCGGCTGGGCCGAGCGGTCGATCATATCGTCCGCTTCGACCGTCGCATCATCGCGGCCGCCAACGTCGGCGAGCCGTTCGCGCTGACCGCGGGTCGCTTCACCAAGCGGGCTCGCGATCTGGCGAAGATTGTGCGCGAGATCGAGCGTCTGGCCCCCGGCGCACCGATCGAGCCCGAGGCGCAGGCCGCGACGACTGAAACAGTGGCCAGTGGAGACGCACGATGAACGACCACGGCATTGGCAATCCTGGTCAGGGTGAAAAGGGGGCGAGCCACGACGACTCGCGTCAGAAGCTGATTCGCGCGCACAACGCGCTGCCGACTGAGCGAATTCGTTCCAGCGCCCCGCGCGTGACCAGCGACGCCGTCCGCGCGGCCGAGCCGGCCGCGCGCACCGACCGAGTCGAATACCAGATGGTCAAGGCGCGGCTGCACCAGCAGTTGCTCGACGAGCTGAACGACCAGAATTTGCTGACGGCCGGCGACGCGCCGTTGCACGACGCCGTGGTGGCGTTCACGGCCCGAGTGCTCGACGACCTGGACCTGCCGCTCAACGACAACGAGCGTAAGCGGCTGGCCGATGACTTGCTGGAAGAGACGCTCGGCGTCGGGCCGCTGGCGCCGCTAATGGCCGACCCGGCTGTGACCGATATCCTGGTCAACCGCGCGGACATGGTGTACGTCGAACGTTTCGGCCGCCTGGAACAGACGAACGTCCGGTTCCGCGATACGGAACACCTGGTCAGAATCATTCAACGGATCGCGGCCCGCATCGGCCGGCGCATCGACGACGCTTCGCCGATGGTCGACGCCCGCTTGACCGACGGCAGCCGTGTAAACGCCACGCTGCCGCCGGCCACGATCGACGGGCCGACGCTGTCGATTCGCCGCTTCGGCCGCCGCCGCTTGAATAGCACCGAGCTGATGCGGCTGAAGATGTATTCGCCGGCCATGCTTGAGTTCATGCGGGCCGTGGTCATCGGCCGGCGCAACGTGCTGATCTCCGGCGGCACCGGCTCGGGCAAGACGACGTACCTGGGGGCGGTCAGCGAAGCAATCCCCGGCAACGAACGAATCGTCACCATCGAAGACGCCGCCGAATTGGTTCTCGACCAGGAACACGTCGTCCGCATGGAAACGCGGCCGATGAATATCGAAGGGCGCGGGCGGATCACCGCGCGCGACCTGGTGATCAACGCCCTGCGCATGCGCCCCGACCGGATCATCGTCGGCGAAGTCCGCGGACCCGAGGCCCTCGACATGCTGCAAGCTATGAACACCGGCCACGATGGCAGCCTGACCACGGTCCATGCTAACAGCCCGCGCGACGCGCTGGCGCGCATCGAGACGATGGTGCTGATGGCGGGGGTCGATTTGCCGTCGCGAGCCATTCGCGAGCAGATGACCTCGGCGCTACAACTCATCGTGCAAGTCCGCCGCTACGAAGATGGCGTTCGCCGCGTCGAAAGCATTGCCGAGATTACCGGCCTGGAAGGGCTGACGCCGCAGTTGCAGGAGATTTTTCGCTTCGAGCGCCGCGGTCGGACGCCGCGCGCCGTGCAAGGCGAGTTTGTCGCCACGGGCGTCGTGCCACGGATGGTCGAAGAGCTGCGCGAGCGCGGCCAGGACATCCCAATATCCCTGTTTCAAAAGGGGTAAGCGGTGACGCGCGAGCTATGGTTCGGGCTGTTCTTTCTGGCCAGCAGTGCCGCCGGCGCGATCGCCGCCGCGCGGCATTTTGCCTTGCGCCGCCGAACGCTCGAGCGCCTGGACGAAGGACTGCACACGGCCGAGACCGAAACCGCGGCCGAGGAGGAACACGAGCCGCCGCGGCTGTTCGCCCGGCGTCACTACGTGATTCCGTGGGGTGTGGCCCTGGCGGTGTTGGTGGTGCTGCACTGGGTGGTTGGGCTGCCGTGGGCCTTTGCCGGCGCGTTCGCGGCGATTGTCGGCTTGCTGGGAACCCAACTCGACGCCGCGCTGCTCACGTGGACCTCGGATCGGATCGAAGCCCAGTTGGCCGACGCGATCGACTTGATGATCAGCGCGCTGCGCGTTGGCGCCGCCCTGCCGGTGGCGCTGGAGCAAGCGTTGCAAGAAGCCCGGGTGCCGCTGAAGCCGCAGCTTGAAGAGTTGCTCGGGCGCATTCGCCTGGGGGACGACCCAATCGCGGCCTTCAACGCGCTGTCCGAGCGCGTGCCACTCGAAACGTTCCGGCTGTTCAGCATGGCACTGTCGGTCCACTGGGGTGTCGGCGGCAGCTTGACCGGCACGTTGGCCAACGTGGGACGGACGATTCGCCAGCGGATCGAAGTCTCGCGCCGTCTGCGCGCGCTGACCACCCAGGCGCGAACGTCGATCGTGGCGATCATGGGCTCGACGTACTTCATTGCCGTGCTGATGTGGCGCAACGATCCCGAGCGCATGGCGAACTTTTTGGATACCTCGGTCGGCGCGTCGCTGGCCGCGGTGGCCATCGTGCTGCAAGCGGTCGGCATGGTCTGGATATCCTACTTGAGCAAACCCCGGTTCTAAGATGCCTGCGTCGATCCAAACCTTGCTGGTGCTGGGAATGCTGCTGGTGGCGGCGGTCTCGCTATTTGCCTGGGCGGCGCAACGATTAGCTTTGCGCGGGCGGACGCTCGATCGGTTGTTCAGCGAGCAAGAGTCGAACGAGCCGCTACCGGCCGAGGACCAGCAGGGCTGGCTCAAGCACTGGTTGTTCCTGGCCGGCCGTCGCGGCCCGAACGCCGTGGCGGTCTATGTGGGAAGCACGCTAGTGTTTTGCATCGGCGGCGGACTGCTGGCGCTGGCGTTTACCCTATACGGCAACTTGCCGCAAATGGCCCGCGTGGCCCAAGCGATTCCCGGCGGCGTCGGCGACGTGGCGTTGCCGCTGATTTACGGAGCGCCGTGGATCGCGCTGGTTTGCCTGGCGTCGATTCCGACACTCTTAGTCCGTGCGGCACGGCGGCAGCGCGTGCGCGAGATCGAAGAAGACCTGCCGCTGGTGCTTGACCTGCTGGCCACGTTGGCCGAAGCGGGGCTCGGGCTCGACAGCGCCATCGACCGGGTGCTCGGTTCGCTCGAGGCCCATCGTACCTTGCCACGCGAGCTGAGCGCGTTTCAGCGCGATGTACTGGCCGGCCGGCCGCGCGTCGATTCGCTCCGCTGGCTGAGCCGGCGCGTGGGGATGACCTGGTTTTCGATCTTCATTTCGGCCGTGGTTCAGGCCGAGCAAATCGGCGCCGGCCTGGCCGACGTGCTGAAGATTCAGGCCGAAGATCTGCGTCAACGCCGCAAGGAGCAGGCGCTGGCGTTCGCCATGTCGACGCCGATCAAGTTGCTGGTGCCGATGGTCGTCTGCTTCATGCCGGGCGTGCTGCTGTCGGCGCTGGGCCCGGCGTTTTATGAAATCTTCCGCGTCCTCGACAGCATGAGCCAGTCGGCGCGATGAAGACGCCCAGTTACCAACTGGTGCAGGTGGCGACGGGCGAGGTGATCGTCGCGCGGCTGGAGGTGGCCGATTCGTTCTGGCCGCGCTTCCGTGGGTTGCAACTGCGCCGGCTGGCTGCGGACGCGGGCTTGTTGATCGTCCCGTGCCGCTCGGTCCACACCTGTTTCATGCTCGCGCCAATCGACGTCGTGATGCTCGATCGAGCGGGACGCGTCGTCAGCATGGTATCGTCGTTGAAACCTTGGCGGATGTTCACCGGCCCGGGCGATGTGTTCGCCACGCTGGAACTACCGGCGGGGACGTGTCGCCTGAAGGTCGGCGATCAGGTGCGCCTGGTTGGAGACGGCTCGGCGGTCGAGCGCTACTTCAAGTAGTAATGCTCACGCGCCGACCCAGGGGCCGGCGTGTTGCGCTTCGAGGCGGCGGCGGACGGCGACCCCGGCGAGTTCGCCGGTCGACTTCTTAGTTTCCACGGCCAGCGCCGCCGCCGTGCCGGCAGCCTGGCCCATGGCCATAGCTGTGGCCGTTACGCGCGACGACGAAGAGGCCAGAGCCGTGGCCGAGTGACACCGGCCGGCCACGAGCAGATTCTCGATCTGTTTTGGCTGAATCGAGCGATAGGGAATGTCGTACGGCGCCGGGAAGTCGGGCTCTTCGTGCCAGGCCGAGCCGCTGGTAGCGGTCTGGGGATGAATGTCCAAGTACCAGCAGCCGGTGGCCACGGCGTCGTCGAACTTGCGACCTTGCTGAATGTCGCTCTCGTGCAGCACGTGCTGTCCGACGATGCGTCGCGTCTCGCGGACGCCGATGAACGGCGAGGCCATTAAGAAATACGAGTCCTCGAAGCCGGGCACGTTCGCTTTCCAACGCTCGAACATGGTCCAAGCGTCGGCGCGACCTTGCATTTCGCACCGCGTCAGGTCGGCCGCGTCGCTGGCGTCGCCCGGCACACGAATGGCGTGCAAATAGACTTCGTTCGGCGCAAACATGAACATCATGCCAGGGCCATAATAGTTGGGCAGTTCGCCGGCCTGGTGCGCCACCTCAAGTTGCGCGCGGCAGAGTTTTTGCATGTCGGGCGACTTCTTGACGTTGCCGATACGAAAGTGCAGCGTTAGTGGCTGCAATGGCTGGGTCTTGATGACCGGCGCGCCCGACCAGGCCGCCACGTCGCCGTCGCCGGTGCAATCGACGACTTCCCGGGCCTGCACGCGAACGAGGCCATCTTTGTTGGCCAAGATCACCTCTTGTATCCTTCCGCCGTCGGCTTTCACGTCACAGACTTGCGTGTGATACAGCACCTGCAGGCGCGGCGCTTCGGCCATGAACATCTGATCGGCCAGCAGCTTGAACCGCTCGATATTGCTGATCGTGGGGTTGTACTTAGTGACGTGCGTATCGCCCGCCTGACAGATACCGGAGCGGACCAGCAACTCGATCGGGATGCCCCCCAGAACCAGGCGGCGATCCTTCTTGTGAGCCACGCCGTCGAAGTAGGGCAACCCGACGGCGGTGATGATGCCCCCGGCAAAGCCCGCCCGTTCGACGACCAGGGTCTCAGCGCCGTTGCGGGCCGAGGCCAATGCCGCGCACAAGCCGGCGCACCCACCGCCACAGATCAACACATCGGTCTTCAGCAGCTTCATGGCAGATTCCTGTCGAGTTCCAGCAATGCCGGCGATTCTAACCGTGGCTCGATCAATGCGACAGTTCGCCCTTCATTTGCCGCCTGGCGGGGAATCCGGTGGCAGATTGTTTGAGCCTTGCCCCGCGCCGCGATACGATGTCACATGCCGAGTGGTGGGCAGCAACTCGTTCGACGCACCGGGAGGGTTCGTTCGATGGCCGATATCGTGCTGGTGAATCCGCGGTTCGAGATCTCGTACTGGGGGCTCGAGATGGCCTTGCCGCTGATGCGCAAGAAGGCCAATCTACCGACGGCGTGTTTGCCGCTGTTGGCGGCTTTAACGCCGGGCGAGCACACCATCACGCTGGTTGACGAGAACGTCGAAGACATCGACTTCGACCGGCTGGCCCGGGCCGACATCGTCGGCGTTACCGGTATGAGCGTGCAGCGAATGCGGATGCGCGAAATCTTGCGCGAGCTCAAAGCGCGGGACGTGTTCACCGCGGTCGGCGGCCCCTGGGTGACCGTGCAAGAAGATTATTTTGGCGACCTGGCCGACGTCATCTTCATTGGCGAGGCCGAAGAAACCTGGCCGAAGTTCCTGGCCGATTGGCAGCAAGGCCGGCACCAGGAGCGCTACGAGCAGCTCGAAAAGACCGACATGACTCGGGTGCCGACGCCGCGGTTCGACCTGCTCAAAAACGAGCACTACGCCTTTGGCAGCCTGCAATTCTCGCGCGGCTGCCCGTTCCAGTGTGAGTTTTGCGACATCATCGTCACGTTCGGCCGGCGGCCCCGGCTGAAAACGGCCCCACAAATCCGCCGCGAACTCGACGCCCTGCTGGCCCAAAAAATGGATCTGGCGCTGATTGTCGATGACAACCTGATCGGCAACAAGCAAGCCATCAAGCCGTTGCTCAAGGAAGTGGCTGACTGGCAGCGCGAACATGGCTTCCCGTTCAACTTCTTTACCGAAGCGTCGCTCGACTTGGCCGACGATGAAGAGTTGATGCAGGGAATGATCGAAGCCAACATCACGGCCGTGTTCATCGGCATCGAAAGCCCCAACGAAGCCTCGTTGCGCGAGACCAAGAAGTTTCAGAACGTGCGCCCCGGGCGAACCCTTGTCGAGCGCGTGCATGCGGTGCAAGACGCCGGCCTGGACGTCTGGTGCGGCATGATCATCGGCTTTGACCACGACGACGCCCAGGTATTCGAGCAGCAGCGCAAGTTCCTGGAAGAAAGCCGCATCATTCACGCCATGGTCGGCATGCTGGCGGCGATTCCGAAAACGCCTCTGCACAAGCGGCTGGCCGCCGAGGGGCGACTCGACGAAAGCGACCCGCCCGAGTACGGCACCAACATCGTGCCGGCCCAGATGACGCGGGCCGAGCTGCGCGACGGCTACGTCCAGTTGCTCAACCAGATTTACGACCCGACGTCGTACTTCGACCGGCTGGAGGAATTGTACATTCGGGCTGGCTTCAAGCTGGGCCAAGCGCGGCGCGCCTACTGGCGCAAGCATCCGCTGGCCTGGACGGCCGCCATGGCCCGGTTCTCGGCAATGGCGGCGGGAGTCTTTCTGCAGTTGATGGTCTACGTGCCCGATGCCGCGCTACGCCGCGAGTATCGCCGACGGATCGGGCGCTTTCTGCGGGCGCGACCCGACCCCGAGTTGCTGTTCGTGTACGTGCTGAAGTGCGCGATGCACTACCATCACTATTTCATGGCCCGCAAGATGGCGGCCGAAGAGATGGCTGTCGTGAATTCGTTCTGAGGGGCACGACCTCAGAGGGGCCGGAGATGGGTAGCACCGACAACTTGTTGTCGGTGTCGCGCAGCGACAAGAGGGGAATGGATGACGGTCTCGATCCCTCTGGCGGCTGCGCCGCCCGGACAAGCAAGTTGTCCGGGCCACCCCAGCCAAACGCCGATCGACGCATGCGTTTGACATTTACGCGCAAAAAAAGACAGCGGCCAAGGACCCAACTAAGGAATTCCCTGGCCGCTGTTGTGTTTGCATTATGCGCCCGTGAAGACGCGCGTAGCAAGCAATTGTTCTTAACGAGCCGCTTGTAGTCTACAAGCCACCGCTAAAGAGCCGGCTTAGCGACGACCGTAGCCGCCGCGACCACCGCCACCGCCGCCGTATCCACCGCCGCCACCGCCACGCGGGCGATCTTCGCGAGGACGAGCTTCGTTCACCGTCAGCGGACGGCCGTCGTGCTCGGTCTCGTTCAGAGCGTTGATGGCTTCCTGGGCCGCGTTGTCGTCGGCCATTTCCACGAAGCCAAAACCCTTGCTGCGGCCCGTGTCGCGGTCTTGGATGACCTGGGCGCTGCGGACTTCGCCGTACTGGGCGAACAATTCTTCCAGACTCGAGCTCGTCACGTTGTAGCTCAAGTTACCGACATAAAGCTTCTTACCCACTGTTCAACTCCTGAAGATGGGCATTCCCGACCGCAATTCACACTTTCCGGGTCGGAGCGAAAGGGGCCAGAGTGGTGGCCCGCCAGGCAGGGAATGGCGAGTGAACAGTAAGCAGGCAAAGTCCAGAGCAGAACGAAGCTGACAAGAACCGAGTGCCACAGATCGTCGTCAAACCAACCAGCCAGCATTGTAGCAGGTCGCGCCCCCGCTAGGCTAGCCTTTTGGGGGGCTGGTTTAGCGGCCAAATGCTCAGTTTTTTGGGCAGTTCAACCGCGCCGCGCCTTGCACTTTGCGGGCGCGAACTAGACTGGAAACCATGCTCGACAACTGGCTCCATGCCCTGCTTCGCTCGCGAATCATCGCGGCTTTTCTGTTGATCGCCTGCCTGGGCGGTACGGCGGCGGCGCTATTTGGCGTGGCCCACGAGCTGCGCGGGGCCGATCAGGCCACCGTGCTTCCACGCGAGCAACCGGCTGCCCACCGCTGATTCTTTCGCCCGGCCGTCAAAGGCAAATCTCATCAACTACGACATTTTGTCGTTGTTTTCCGGGCCCACAGCCGCCTATATTAACGAAACTGTAATCACGCATTTCGCCTCGGTTGCATCGTTGGCGCTTGCGGTCATCGAGGCATCTCGGCTGCCGGTTTCGTATGCCCACGCTCGCTCAAATTGAATCGAGCCCCGAACTCGCGCGCCGCTTCAGCTATCTGCGGCGCTACGGTCAGCACTCGACCGGATACTTCACGCTGCAGCCGGGACTCGACGCCTTCTTTGTCGAGCGGCTCGGCTTTGTTTCGTATCAGCGTTGGTCCGAAGGGGTGACCACGCTCGGCGGGTTGTTGCCGCGCGCGTTTGTGCTGTCCGAGCCGATCGCGCTGCCCGAGCATCGCATCACGCTGCTCGAACAGTTTCTGGCCCACGTCAAGAGCGCGTGCTTCCTGCAATTGTCGGCCGCCACGGCACACTGGCTGGGACAGTGCGGCTACAAGATCGTGCCCATGGGGACCGAGGTCGACATCGACCTGGCCAGCTTCACCCTCGCCGGTTCGCGGCGGCGCAACCTGCGCCAGACAGTTCAGTCGGCGCGACGCCACGGCCTTCACGTCGTTGAGCTTACCGCGGCCGAAGCGCGCAACTTGCCGGTCGAAGAACTGTCACAGCGCTGGATGCAGCGCCGGCGGACCAGGAATCGCGAACTGCGTTTCCTGACGCGGCCGCTGGTGACCGAGGCCGAGCACGACGTGCGGCGGTTCTTCGCCTTTGCCGACGACACGCTGCTGGGCTACGTCCACTTCGATCCGCTGTATGAAAACGAGCAGACCATCGGCTACACGGCCAACATCGTGCGAACCCATCCCGACGCGCCCAGCGGCACGGCCGACCTGATCAAGGTGACGGCCATCGAGCAGTTCCGCAGCGAAGGGAAGCGGACCCTGGCGCTGGGCTATTGCCCGCTGGGAGGCATGCGGGCCGACGACCCGCTGGCCAACAATTCGTTCCTGGCCTGGCTCTGTCAGATGTGCGGCCGCTATGCGAACTGGCTGTACAGCTTTCGCGGGCTTTATTTTCACAAGCACCGCTACGCGGGCGAAGAGCGGCCCGTCTACTTCGCCACGCGCACGTCGGCCATCCTCGACTGCCTGCGGACATTTCAACTCTGCGGCGTGCTGTAAGCGAAACGCGCCTAGCCAAAACAGCCCCGGACAAGTACCGTTGTTAAGGGGCGTTTGATGTTGTCCGAAGCGTAAGCCCGTAGAATACGCGTTTGGCAGAGGGGTCATGCGTTGCGCTACGTGATGCACTTCATGATCGACGGTCAGGCCCGCGCCGTGGCATGGGTAGATGGCACACTCCGCGCCGTCGACCAGGCCAGCGAACCGCTCGCCCAACTCATCGCTGACATGCTGGTCGAGTGTGCCCGGACTGACGGCTCCGTGACCGGCCGCGGCCTACTCGCGCCGGCCACGGTCACAGACCCGCTCGGGCCCTACATCGCGGCGCTCCGGCTCACGGATGAAAGCTGGTATGACGGCGGCCGGTGGCGGCCTGAGGCCGCTTGGGAGTTCGTCAGCGTCGAGGGTGACGCGCCCGAGTTCCCGCAGGGCGAAGTCGAGGCCGATGGGCGTGATCGCGTTTATTAGGAATCGGCCTAGCCAAAGGCTAGAACCTATCGGCAATCAATCTGTCTCGTCGATGTCATCGACAACTTCTGCTGTGTCCTGGTAATTAAATTCAACTTTGCTCTGAACGACAATCTCATCCATGGCAAGGCGAATCTTGCCAGCTTTGATTACCGATTGAAGGCGTTCGACTAGCAGTGGAATGTTGATGATTTCTTCGATCGCATCCATGTAGCTCTTCACAACGGCAACTATTTTGTACTTCGACTTCGCTTGGTCCTCAATCGCGGATTGGATTGCGGCTGGCCCATCCGTTGACTTAACGACAAACGTCAGCGGGAACCGTTGGATTTTGTCGATGTCGAGAAAATACTTATTGACGTCGATCGTTTCGGTGACTTGAAAAAATCTGCCCAGTGGCCGCATTACAAAGTCAATGCCGCCGTCGTTGGCGTTCGTCCGCCCCGTTTTGAAGAGAACAAGAGCGTCTTCATTGAGATTATCACGTGTCCATCCCCAATAGATTCTTTGATCACCGTAAAACGCTTTAAGTATTGAGAAGCTGACGATTTCAAAGACACGAGCGTCGATTTCAGGCTTTAGTTGGGCTTCGATGAATGCAATTGCGGATTTTTCGTCAGTCTCTGGTAGAGCGGAAATTTCTTCACAAGAGTCAATAAATGACTCAAATGCTTCGCACTTGGCAGCTACGTAAGCGTCGATGATGTCAATGACGCACGGAGCTATGTTCAAATCTTGCCTTTTTCCTTCCCTATTTCGGACCGTGACTACGAGCAGGTCTTCTTGAATCCAGTAGCCTTGCTTGGCCACGTCGCGAACAATCGGTTCCTTTTCGACCGACGGATAAAACTTTTTGAACTCGTCATTGAGTCGTCCATTCAAGGCGTGGTTTTGTAGCTTACTGCCGAATGGCAACTCGCGCTGTCGATTTAATAAGTCGCTAAACCTGGCTCCCCCATATTTGTCGTACGTCCCGTGTCGCTTGCCCCCAGGACCAAAACCGTTCGCGAGATAGTCTTCTGTAAGTACGTAAAGGGCGTAGTGATTTGCGAACGCACCACGTGACTTCGAGCCGCGACTTGCGGATCTGGTTTTATGGTTCAAATATCCTAGCAAAGGGCTCGCGGTAAAAACGTCGGCAGCCAAAATGCCGAAGTGCTTTTCGAGAATCTGCTCGATTTGATTCGTAAATGCGTGACGAGGGACAGAGTTAGTCATCGAATAACATTCCATTCTGTGAGAGCGCGCGACGCTTGCGGTTCTTTCGGACGTAAGTTTTGCTGAGCGGTTGCAGTTTTTCGCCGTCAACTTCTTCAGCAAGTCCTAAGCGGCGGACGCCAATCTTGAAGTATTGTCGCTCTTGCTCGATGCCTATGCTTTGGCGGCCGAGTCGTTTGGCGACAGCGCAGGTGGTAAACGTACCCGAGAAAGGGTCGAGAATTAGGTCGCGAGGATTGCTACTTGCCAGAATAATTCGCTCCAGAAGGGCCTCTGGCTTCTGTGATGGATGTTCCTCGTATTCTTCCATGCGATACCGAACACGTGGGAAGTACCAAACATTGCCAGGCACTTTCGTTGTCTTGTATGGAGTCGGAGCTGCCTTGCGATAGTCAATCAGCTTTCGAACTGCGCCGGTTCGGGCTTCGACCTCAATTGCATCAGCATTGAACGTGTAGCTTTTGGGGTTCTTTACACAAAACAAGATCGGTTCATACAAGGAACCGTAGTATCTCCGCGCCTGGACGCCCGAGCTGTCGTAATGCCAGGCAATTCTAGACAGCACGCTGCATCTTTCTCTCAGCCAGAGATCAAGATACGGAATAGCCTGAGTGCTCGACATCACGTAGAGGCTTCCGTCATCCTTGAGCTTTCTCAAGCAAATTGCCAACCACTGGAAGCACCACTCGGCATACTCTCGGTCGGAGGGCCATTTGTCGTGAAATTGGCCGAATGACTTGCCGATGTTGTAGGGCGGGTCGGCAAAGACCAGGGAAACGCTTTCGTCTTTCACTTCCCTTTCGAGCACTTCAAGGCAATCGCCATGAAGTATCGTCGCCTGGTCATTCGAAAGCTTTTTCATCGGCGTGTTTTAATTCGTCCGTAGTTGGCATAAGCCCTTTTATCAAATGGATTTTCGCAATCCCACGCCTAGCCTGCAATCCCTTTTGCCAACGATGAAAAGGCCGAATGTTAACCCCAATCCCCCGGGACCGGGCGCAGCTCCCAGGGCAGCCCGTCATCGTCGCCAAACAGGTCGCGGCGCTCGTCATCGCTCAACGCCTGGTCGTAGTCATCGAATGAGCGGACGTTCGGCTCCCGCTTGATGCCGTGCTGATCGGCCGCAGTGATTGCCGAGCGTAGCACCACAGCTAGGCCGGCGTGTCTCCCGGCGTTGCGGTTCGCAGCGGCTCAGATAGTTTTCCACGCTGGGAATTAGCGCATGAAAAAGCCCCGGGGCGAAACGCCGGGGCTGATGAAAAATAGCGGCGACTGGACTTGAACCAGTGACACCCGGCTTATGAAGCCGGTGCTCTAACCAACTGAGCTACGCCGCCAAAAGTGTCTTGGACGTTGGGGGCCGCGGAACATTCGCTCACTGCGGCCGCCGTCGATCCCTTCGAGCCGCGCCGAATGCCAAGCCCCCTCACCCCCAACCCCTCTCCCACGGAGGGGCGAGGGGAGCATTCGATTAGACTCTATCGGCAACCGAACAATCAACTTATCAGGAAAACCGGGGCCGACAAGTGGGTTCGGGGCCGCGTCGATGGGCGCGCTTTTCGACAAATGTTTGATGAACTATCGACGTGCGGGCCTGGCCAGACTTATCAAAACCTTTCGTCTAGATTCCCGCCTGCGCGGGAATGACGGCCACTTGAAACGGCGTTATGCGTCCGGTGCGCGGCTGACGATTACTTGCGCCGGGCGCAGCACGCGTTCGTGTACCTGGTAGCCCTGCTGCGCGACCAGCAGCACCGTGTTCGGCGGATACTCGGCGCTCGGCTGTTGGGCGATTGCAGCGTGCTTGTTCGGATCGAATGGCTGATGCAAAGCGTCGATCCGCTGGCAGTGATGCCGCGCGAGGACGTCGCTCAACTGCTGAGCCACCATCTTGAAGCCGTCGACCACCGCCGCGGCCCCGGCCACCTTGGCAGCCGCCTCGACCGTCCGCTCGACGTTGTCGACCACCGGCAACAAATCGCCCAAGATCGGCAACGCGGCATAACGCCGCTCGTCGTCCAACTCGCGACGCAGTCGCTTGCGGGTGTTCTCGGCTTCGGCCTGGGCGCGCAGCAAGCGCTCCTTGGCGTCGTCCAGGTCGCCGCGCAGCTGCTCCATCGCTTGCTCGAACGCCGCAGTCGAGTTCTCGGCCCCGTTGGCCTCGTCGTCGGACGACAGCTTTTGTTCTTGATCGCTCATGATCTTTCGCCTTTTCTCACACTTCTAAATGCGTTCGCCACGGGGGCACTGAGACACGGAGGTTTGCACGGAGAGGAGGGAGTGAGAAATCTCAATGACCAAGTACCAATGTCCAATAATTGCGTCGGAAACGGGACTCCGCGTCTGACTGGTCATTGGGATTTGGGCATTGGTCATTCATCACCGCAATCCCTTCCCTTTGCTACTCCGTGCTAACCTCCGTGCCTCTGTGTCTCCGTGGCAAGTATTCTTGAACTATCGGTCTTTTGATTTACGCGGCTTGGGCTCTTCGCTCTTCGGCTCGGGCGGTTTCTCGGTCGGTACGAAGTAGTCGCGCAGCGTTTCCAGGAAGCTTTTCTGGTGCGGCTGGACGTTGGCATTTTCTTCTTCGGCCAGCTCGCGCAACAGTTCTTCTTGCCGCGCGGTCATGGTGCGGGGGACTTCCAGGTGCAACTCGACCAGCAAATCGCCGGTGCCGCGGCGTCGCGGGTCGGGCATGCCGCGCCCGCGCAGCTTCAACACGTCGCCGGGCTGGGATCCGGCCGGAATCTTCAAGTCCTCGGGCCCTTCGAGCGTCGGCACTTTCAGGGTCGCGCCCAGCGCCGCCTGGGAATAAGTGAGCGGCAAACGGCAGATCAGGTTCATGCCGTCGCGTTCGAACAGCGGATGCTGTTGCACGTGGATCAGGCAGTACAGGTCGCCGGGCGGGCCACCGTTGGGGCTGGCGTCCCCTTCGCCCGAGACACGCAGGCGGGTCTGGTCATCGACGCCGGCCGGAATGTTGACTTCGCGTTTCACGCGTTCGACGGTCTGACCTTCGCCGTGACAGTTCTCGCAAGGGGTCGAGATGGTCGTGCCAGCGCCGCGACAAGCCGGGCACGTGGTTTGAACGCGGAAGATGCCCGACGACTGAATCACTTGACCGTGGCCGCCACAGTAACGGCAAGTGTCGGGCTTGGTGCCGGGCTTGGCGCCGGTTCCCTCGCACGCGGTGCAGCGGACGTGACGCGAGTATTTGATGGTCTTAGTCACGCCGCGGGCCGAGTCGAGCAAATCGAGCGTCGTCTCGCACTGCACGTCCTGGCCGCGGGCCACGCGCCGCCCGCCGCGCCCTCGGCCGCCGCCAAAGAAATCGCCAAAGACGCTGTCGCCGAAGATGTCGCCGAAGGCCTGGAAGATGTCGTTGACGTCGTTGAAGTGGGGACTGCTGCCCGCGCCGTCAACGCCGGCGTGGCCATAGCGGTCGTAGCGAGCCCGCTTGTTCTGATCGCTGAGAACTTCGTAGGCTTCGGCGGCTTCCTTGAAGTAGATCACCGCTTCCTGGTTGCCAGGATTCTTGTCGGGATGGTACTTGATGGCCAGCTTGCGATAAGCGGCGGAGATGTCGCCGTCGCTCGCTTCGCGCACAACGCCGAGCACTTCGTAATAGTCGCGTTTGGCCATGAAGAAGGGGCTAGTTTTGTAGGTCAGGCCTTGGCCTGACGAATTGTGTCCACAATCATGTCAGGCCAAGGCCTGACCTACGACTGTTACGTGAATTGTACGCGCGTCGCGGCAATCTAATCGCTAACCGCTAATCGCTTCTCAAACAACTGACCACGGACAACTGACAAGCCGCTACAAAAACGGGCCATCTTCACCGCTGAAAGCGAAGATGGCCCGCCATGTTTAACATCAATAATCAAGACTTCCTGTCCGCCAAGGTTGCTCCATCGGCAGCATCGCGCTGCGCTTAGCGGACGCTTCCTTCGACGCGGTTCTTGGCCTTATCGTCCTTGTCCAAGTTGGTGACCAAAGCCTCGGTCGTCAGCATCAACGCCGAGATGCTGGCCGCGTTGCTCAGGGCGCTGCGGACCACCTTCAACGGGTCGATGATGCCGGCCTTGACCATGTCGACGTACTCGCCCTTGTTGGCGTCGTAGCCCATGTTGCCCGACTTCTGGCTGACTTCGTCGGCCACGACCGAGCCGTCAATGCCACAGTTGTTGGCAATCTGCTTGAGCGGAGCCGACAGCGAGTGCAACACGATGTTGACGCCGATCTTCTCGTCACCCTTGGCCGAGGCGCGGGCCTTTTCGACCGCTTCGGCACAACGCAACAGCGCCACGCCGCCACCCGGCAGAATCCCCTCTTCGACCGCGGCACGAGTGGCGTGCAGCGCGTCTTCGATGCGGGCCTTGGTCTGCTTCATGTCGGCTTCCGAGCTGGCGCCGACCGAAATCACGGCCACGCCGCCGGTCAACTTGGCCAGCCGCTCGTCGAACTTCTCGCGATCGTATTCGCTTTCGGTCGCTTCGCGCTGATTGCGAATCTGCTGAATGCGAGCTTGCAGGTCCGACTGCTTGCCGCCCCCTTGGACGATCGTGCAGTTGTTCTTGTCGACGTTGATCTGCTTGGCGCGGCCCAGGTGCTGCAGCGTCAGGTTCTCGAGCTTCAGGCCCAAGTCTTCGCTGATCAGGGTGCCGCCGGTCAGCACGGCAATGTCGCCGAGCATCGCCTTGCGACGATCGCCAAAGCCGGGCGCCTTGACGGCGCAGATGTTCAACACGCCGCGCAGCCGGTTCACGACCAAGGCCGTCAGGGCGTCGCCTTCGACGTCCTCGGCAATGATCAACAACGGCTTGCCACCCTGGATCACCTTTTCCAACAGCGGCACCAAGTCGCGCAGATTGCTGATCTTCTTTTCGTGGATCAGGATGTACGCGTCTTCGAGTTGGCTGTCCATCTCGGCCGGGCGATTGACAAAGTAGGGCGAGATGTAGCCCTTGTCGAACTGCATACCTTCGACGAACTCGACCTCGGTCTTGGTTCCCTTGCCTTCTTCGACGGTGATCACGCCGTCCTTGCCGACCTTTTCCATGGCGTCGGCCAGCAGGTTGCCGATTTCCGGATCGTTGTTCGCGCTGATCGAACCGACCTGGGCGATTTCCTGCTTGCTGCTGACCGGCTTGGCCAGCGAGCGCAGGTGGTCGATCGCGGCGGCCACGGCTTTGTCGATGCCGCGGCGAACCGACATCGGGTTGCTACCGGCGGCGATGTTGCGGGTGCCTTCCTTGAAGATGGCCCGGGCCAACACGGTGGCCGTGGTGGTGCCGTCGCCGGCGATGTCCGAAGTCTTCGAAGCGACTTCGTTCACGAGCTTGGCGCCCATGTTCTCGAAGCGATCTTCCAGGTCGACTTCCTTGCTGACGGTGACGCCGTCCTTGGTCACGGTCGGCCCGCCGAACGACTTGTTGATGATCACGTTGCGGCCCGTCGGGCCCATGGTCACGGCGACCGCGCTGGCCAGCTTCTCAACTCCCTTGAGCATCTTGGCACGCGCCTGGTCTTCGAACAGCAATTGCTTTGCCACGGTTTCAGGTTCCTATGTTGAATGCGTGTTGGATTGATCGTTAAACATGCGCCGCGGCGTTCTTTGCCGGCCGGCGCCGCGTCGCGAGGGCCTTAGGAAACCACCTTGGCCAGGATGTCGGTCTCGCGCAGAATCTTCAGGTCACGGCCGTCGACTTCGATTTCCATGCCGGTGTACTTGCCGTACAGCACTTCGTCGCCGATGACGACCGACAGCTTGCCGCGCTGGCCGTTGTCCAATTGCTTGCCAGGGCCCACCGAGACCACGGTACCGCGCTGCGGCTTTTCCTTGGCGGTGTCCGGCAGGACGATGCCGCCGGCGGTCATCTCTTCGGCTTCCAACGGCTCGACCACGACGCGATCATCCAGCGGACGCAGATTCAACTTGGCCATGTTTTAAGATTCCTTCGTTATGTGTTGGTTGTTGTGTTCTTGATTGAAGCGGTTGGAACGACGAAAAGCTTTGAGTTTCTGGTCACTAGCAACTAGTAACCAGCAACTCGCAACTCCTCTTACATCATGCCGCCCATGCCACCCATTCCGCCCATGCCCATTCCGCCCATGTCACCACCCATGCCGTGATCATGGCCGCCGTGGTGATCGCCACCTTCCTCTTCCTCCTTGGGAATCTCGGTGATCAGCGATTCGGTGGTGAGCAGCAGAGCCGCGACGCTGGCCGCGTTCTGCAGGGCGATGCGGACAACCTTGGCCGGGTCAATGACGCCGCGCGACACCAGGTCGCAATACTCGTCCTTGTCGGCATCGAAGCCGTCGTTCTTCCCCTTCAACTGACGCACGCGGTTGACGACCACGGCGCCGTCGACGCCGGCGTTCTCGGCGATGGAACGCAACGGAATGTCGAGCACGTTGCGGATGATCTTGGCCCCCAGGGCTTCGTCACCCGAAACTTCGAGCTTGTCAACCGCTTTTTCACAGCGGAGCAAGGCCACGCCGCCGCCAGGGACAATGCCTTCTTCTAGGGCCGCTTGCGTGGCGCACTTGGCATCTTCCAACAGGTACTTGCGTTCCTTCATCTCGCTTTCGGTCGCCGCGCCACAGTTGATCTGGGCCACGCCGCCGGCCAGCTTGGCCAACCGCTCTTGCAGCTTCTCGCGATCGTATTCGCTGTCGGTCACCGTGATTTCACGGCGAATCTGGTCGACGCGGCCTTCGATGGCTTCCTTCTTGCCGGCGCCACCGACCAGGGTGGTGTTTTCGCCGGTGATGTGAATCTTCTTGGCGCGGCCCAGGTCGGTGAGCTTCACGGCCTCAAGCTGAATGCCCAAGTCCTTGAAGATCGCCGTGCCGCCGGTCAGCGCCGCCAGATCGCCCAACATTGCCTTGCGGCGATCGCCGTAGCCTGGCGCCTTGACCGCGGCGATGTTCAAGATGCCGCGCATCTTGTTCACGACCAGCGTGGCCAGGGCTTCGCCTTCGATGTCCTCGGCGACGATCAACAACGGCTTGCCCGCCTTGCTCACCGCTTCGAGCAGCGGAACCATCGCCTTGGCGCTGGAAATCTTTTCTTCGTATAGCAGCACGTAGCAGCTTTCGAGTTCAACGGTCTGCTGGTCGGCGTTGGTGACGAAGTGCGGCGAGAGGTAGCCGCGATCGAACTGCATGCC